>CALVPW010000082.1 GCA_944354085.1 uncultured Clostridia bacterium
CCACGAGCGCGCCGCACGTGAGGCGAAGTTTGCCCATCCCCCCGCCCAGCGGCCGCGAAAAGTTTTCCGCCTGTGCGCGGTCGAGTCCCGCCTCTTCGGCGAACGCCAGCACGACGGACTGCGTGCAATTGTACCCTTCCATAAACAGCGCCTCGGCGCGTTCTGCTCTCGTCATCTTGACATCTCCTTTCTTCGTGGTATAATAAACATATGACAGAAATCTTTTATACGACCCGCCCCGTCCAAAGCCGCGCATTTTTGCTGCGCGTGCTCGGCATGTGCGGCGTGCGCGATACGGCGATCGTTTACGGCGCGCACGGAAAGCCCGCCTTACAAAGCAGCGCGTGCCATTTTAACCTCTCGCACAGCGGCGGTGTGACCGCCGTCGCCGTAAGCGACGGGGACGTCGGGCTCGATCTCCAGCTGCGCGACAAAAAACTCCGTCCCGCGCTGCTTTCCCGCTGCACGCCCGCCGAACGGGAAGAAGACTTTTTCCGTATGTGGACGGCAAAGGAGGCATACGTAAAATTTTGCGGCGGCGCGATCGCCGCGTACCTTCCTCGGCTCGAATTTGCGGGCGGCGTTCTTTACGAAGATAAAAAACCCATACCCGCACACCTTTCTTGGACGGAACTTGCAGGCTGCGTGCTGTGCGTCTGCACGCGGCAAACGCAAGAGCCGCATGTTACGGAGCTGTAACGGGCAGATCGTACCACACGTTATATGCAGGAACGAGCGCCGCCGCCGAAGGCAGGCGCTTTTTGACTGCCGCGGGGAATTTTTTATGATCGACGAAGGTACTGACGGGCGGGAACGCGTCGTCAAAGTGATCGATCATCACGGCTTTGGGTGCGAACACGTCCAAAAAGGGCAGGATCGCGCGGTGCATGCGCGCCCTTCCCTGATAGGGAAAGACAAATAAGTCGCTCCCGCGCGGGTATTCTTCCCCCGCCGCCATCCCCGCCGAACCGAGGACGGTCACGGTATGTATCCCGTCCGTGACGAGATATATGAGCACGTCTTCGGGCGGGATGGCGTACGCCTTCGCCTGCCGCAAAAGCCGCAGCGCCTGACGAAGATGCAGCCACGTCCGCGGCGAAAACAGCACCCGCGCCACCGTTTGGACGTCGAACGCGCAATGCCTGCCGCGGTACGCCGTAACGCTGAGCCCGCCGACGCGGACGGTCTCCCCCGCATGGACGGGGCGCATCGAAGACGTGTCCGTCCCGCTGCGTTCGGCAAGGCGGATGCCGTGCGGCGAAACATAGACGGGACGGGGCAAAAAGGCGCCGATATCGGCAAAATGGTCGAGGTGGGGATGGGTGACGAACACGGCGTCCGCCCGCGCCGCTTCCGCCATGGGAAAGGGCGCGCCCCTGCCCGTGCGGCGCAAATAGGGATCGAACAGCAGCGTCGGCCCCCCGCCGCGTACGAGCAGCGTCGCCGCACCGCACCACATGATCTCCATCGTCCGCCTCCCGTCCTCTATTATATCCCCCGCGCGCGGCGTTGTCAACCCCGAACTTTTTGATCGGCAAAACGGGAGGGGCGCATGCCCCTCCCGTTTTGTCGGATATTGATAAGCGCCCTCACGCGCCCTTCACCCGTCCCACGTCGGTATTGTCGCGGCGGCGGTCGGAAAGCGCGCGGACGGGATGCTCCTTGCCCATAAGGCGGTAGTCCTGTCCCATATGCGCGATGGCTTTTTCGATGACGGTATGCGTGCCCGCCGCCTCGATGCTGCCGTGCACGCGCGCGTTGTACGCAAAATAACGGAAGCCGTCGGGCAGCTTTTCGAGCTCGGCAAAGCCCTCCTCCACGCCCGTGAGGCGCACGCTTTTGAGCACCTCGCGGATATATGCCTTTTGCGGACGGAATCGGAGCAGCGCGGGGAATTCGCCGCCTTCGGGGAGCACCTGCTGCCATTCTTTCCCGCCGTATTCTTTGAGCAGGCGCGCCGCCTCGTGCAGATGCGCGACCTCCTCCAAAAAGTGCATCTCCCATATCTTTTTGATGCGGGCGTCCGTCTCGTCCTCGTAGCACGAATAATAGAGATAGCATTCGGTATATTCGTTCATGAGGAGCTGCTCCCACTCGCTCGCGCAGGGATCTTTGAGGCACCCGTACCCCGTCACGTGCTGCTCTTCGATCATGGCGATCTCGTTATACAGCTGCCGCCCGAGCGGCGAAGCGTACAAATTTCCCACGTTCATATAAAAATTCATCGTTTGCTGTTCCGCCGCCGTGATGATGTTCACGTTGAGCTTCGTCTTTAAGGGATTGAGGTAGTTGTTCATATAAAAATTCACGTCGTCGAAGGGATGGCGATACTCCGCAACGGTGGGACGGCCCGGCATGATCTCGGTATAATCGCCGACGAGCCGCGCGGGATCGCCGCCTTTTTCGAGCTCCATGAGGTCGGCGTAGCGGTACAGATGATCGAAATCCTCCAAAAGCGCGAATTCGAGCTGCTGTTTGACGTAGCCGTTCTGCTCGGTCACGGCAAGGTTCGCCGTCAGGTCGACGGCGAGCTGTTCGTAGCCGATGGTGTGTTCCAAAATGCTCTCGTCGGCGGGTTTTAAGGACGCGACGCGCTTTTGCTGGAGCTGTTCTCCCCGCCGCATATACGCGAGGCGGCGGCGCACGTCGTTGTTGGGGCACATCCGCGTGATGGCGTGCGAGAGCCGCACAGACTCGAATTCCGTGCCCGACATCAAAATGACGCGCAGCCGCGTATACGGGTCCACCGCGTTCTTATCGTACGCTTTTACGAGCACCTTTTTCCAATCGGTAAAAATTTTGTCCGCTTTCTGCGGTTTGAGCTGAAAAGGATCCATGCTCACCTCCTCTCTTTTTATTCCCCTTCCCAAAAGCTTTATGCAATCGTTTGCAAAACACGCAAAAACTTGTTATACTATAAGAAAGCATTTTGGGAGGCGGACATGATCGGCGTCGTCGTAGCCATGGACAGCGAGGCAACCGCATTGCTCTCGCAAACGGACATCGAGAACATCCTCACCGTGTACGGAAAACCCGTATACGAGGGCAAAGCATTCGGAAAAGAGGTGCGCATCTGCGTATGCGGCGTGGGAAAAGTCAACGCCGCCGCGGGCACCTGCGCCGTGCTCGCGCTCGGCGCGGACGTGGTGCTCAACTTCGGCGTGGCGGGAGGCCTGCACGCCAAAACGCAGCTGACGGAACTTTATCTCATCGAGAAAGCCGTTGAATACGATTTCGACCTCACGCAGCTCAACGGCGGCGCGGTCGGCACGCTGGACGGCGAAACGGAGAACTTTTTGCCTCTTTTCGTCCCCGACGCGCTCGATTTCCCCCGCAGGGCGCTCGCCTCGGGCGATCGCTTCAACGATTCCGCCGACGATCACGCGCTGTTGCTCGCGCTCGGCGCGGACATCCGCGACATGGAGGGCGCCGCCATTGCGCAGGTGTGCAAATACGCGGGCGTCCCCCTCGTCTCCGTCAAAGCCGTCTCCGACGTATACGGCGCAGGCAGCACCACCGAACAATATCAAAAGAATCTTGCGCGCGCCATGCTCAACGTAAAGGCGTATATGGGCGAGATCTTCGCCGCGCTCGACTGAGGAGACCGTCATGGAAAAGATCGCTTCCTTTCAAAAAGATCACGATACGCTCGCCGTCGGGCTGCACGCGCAGACGGATGCGAACGCGGTCACGACGTTCGATCTGCGCCTGAAAAAACCCAATGCGGGCGACTATATCTCGCCCAAGGCGCTGCATTCCATCGAACACATGCTGGCGACGGTGCTGCGCAACAGCGCCAAAAAGCAGGATATCTTGTACTTTGGTCCCATGGGCTGCCGCACGGGATTTTATCTTTTGACGGTGCGCCTTGACTACCGCGAGGTGCTCGCGCTGCTCAAAGAGAGCATTGCCGCGGCGCTCACGCTCGAAGAAGTCCCCGGGAACAAGCGCGAGGAATGCGGCAACTACCTCGAACACGACCTTGCGGGCGCAAAGCGCGAGCTCAAAGCCTATCTTGCCGTTTTGGAGGCGTTATGATCGATCTGGGAGATTGGAAGGAGCCGCTCGCGCCCCTCTTTCGTGACGAACGCTACCAAAAGATCCGCGCCTTCCTCATCGAGGAATACCGCAGCCATACGGTATATCCCGATATGTACGACATCTTCAACTGCTTCCGTTACACCCCCTACCGCAGCGTGAAAGCGGTGCTGCTGGGGCAGGACCCCTACCATAACGAGGGGCAGGCGCACGGGCTGTGTTTTTCCGTCCGCGAAGGCGTCCCCAAGCCCCCTTCCCTCGAAAATATGATGAAGGAACTGCAAGCCGATCTGGGCTGCCCGCCCGCACGTTCGGGCGATCTCACCAAATGGGCAAAGGAGGGCGTGCTGCTCATGAACACCGCGCTCACGGTACGGGCGCATCAGGCAAACTCGCACGCAAGCTGCGGCTGGAGCTGGTTCACGGACGCCGTCATCTCCCTGTTGAGCGAACAAAAGGAACACCTCGTCTTTTTGCTGTGGGGCGGCAACGCCCGCAAAAAAAAGGCACTCATCGATACGCAGAAGCACCTCGTGCTCGAATGCGCGCATCCGTCCCCGCTCTCGGCATACAACGGCTTTTTCGGATGCCGCCACTTTTCCAAGACCAACGACTATCTTGCGGCGCACGGCATCGCGCCCATCGACTGGGATCTGAACGACTGACCGCCGCGCGCGGAAAGGAGCTTTTATGAAATACATTGTCATCCTCGGCGACGGCATGGCGGGATATCCCCTGCCCGAACGCGGGAACAAGACCTGCCTGCAGCTCGCCGAAACCCCCTTTTTTGACGCGCTCGCCAAAAAGAGCGTGGTCGGGCGCATGAAGACGGTGCCCGACGGCTTTGCCCCCGGGAGCGACGTTGCCAACCTTGCGGTGATGGGATACGATCCCGCCGAATACTATACGGGGCGCTCCCCGCTGGAAGCCGCATCCATCGGCATCCCCTTAAAGGATACCGACGTGACGCTCCGCTGCAACCTCGTCACCCTCTCCGACGACGAGCCCTACGAGAAAAAGCGCATGCTCGACTACTCCGCGGGAGAGATCTCCACCGCGGAGGCAAAAACGCTTATTTCCGCCCTCAAAGAGGCGCTCGACGCGCCGCCTTTCACGCTGTACGCGGGCATCTCCTACCGCCACTGCCTCGTCGTCGGACACGGCAGGACGGGGCATACGTTCACGCCCCCGCACGATATCTCCGACCGCACGATCGAAAGCTATCTTCCCAAAGGCGAGGGGAGCGAGGCGTTCCTGCGCTTTATGAAGCGCGCGCACGAGATCTTGCGCGATCACCCCGTCAACCGCGCGCGGCTGGCGGCGGGCAAGCGCCCTGCGAACGCCGCTTGGCTGTGGGGCGAAGGCACCAAACCCCTCCTCACCCCCTTTGAGACGCTGTACCGCAAAAAGGGCGGCGTCATCTCGGCGGTCGACCTCGTCAAAGGGATCGGCATCCTGGCGGGGATGCGCGTCATCGAAGTCGCGGGCGCGACGGGCAATTGGGATACCAACTTTGCGGGAAAGGCGCAGGCGGTGGCGGACGCGCTCCTTGGCGGACTGGACTTTATATACGTGCACATGGAAGCCCCCGACGAGTGCGGCCATCACGGCGATATCGCCCGCAAGATCTACTCCATCGAACAGGTCGACTTCGTGGCGCGCTCGATCGCCCGACGGCTCACGGAGGCGCACGAGCCCTTCCGCATGCTCGTCTGCCCCGATCATCCCACGCCCATCGCCTTAAAGACGCATACCGCCGACCCGGTGCCCTTTTTGCTGTATAAAAGCGACAAAGAAACAGGCAACGGCTGCAGCGTGTACGACGAGGCGTCGGCTGCCGCCACGGGGCTGTGCGTACCGCGCGCCTGCGAGCTCATGCGCGCCTTCCTGCAATAAAAAAATTTTGTATTTTTTTGAAAAACCCCCTTCCGCCGCTTGCTATTTGTAAATAGTTATACTATACTAATAGTATCAAATGGTCGGGGTGATCTGTATGAAGGAATTTACAGAGGAAATGTACGCCGAGCGCCAGAACGTGCTCGACATCGAGAAATGGCTCGCCAGCGAGAGCGCGGGCTACGATCTGTGCGGCTCGTTCGCCTATTGCGCCCGCTGCGATAAGTCGGAAACGCATCCCTGCGCCCGCGCCGAGGCGCGCTGCGCGGAGGAGACGCAAAAAGAAGAACAGGCGTTCGAAGAGGAACTCGAAACGCTCGAAACGCCCGCCGAAGCACCCGAAGAAACGCAGCCCGAAGAAGCTGCCGAAGCGCCCGCGGGATACGAGCTCGTCACGCGGTACCGCCGTTCGTTCAAATCCCGCCTTATCCAGAACGAGAAGATGCAGGATTTTTACACGGAGATCCGCAACGCGCTCTCCGAACTCGCCGATCTGCACTCCCGCGTGAGCCAGGCTTGCGAAAACTTCCGTTTCCACGGCGACCGCATCGCGCGGCTGTCCATCGGCGGAAAGACGCTCACCTTGTATCTTGCGCTCGATCCCGCGGCGTACGAGGATACCAAATACCGCTACGAGGACGTATCCGACCGTAAAACGTATGCCGAAACGCCCATGAAGGTGCGCATCACGAGCAAGCGCATGGTCAAATACGCAAAGGAGCTCATCGCCGACCTTGCCGAAAAGCACGGCGTGACCGTCGTCGGGCATATCCCCATGGATTATCACGCGCCCTACGAAGAGGACGCGGCACTCATCAAAAAAGGTCTCATCAAGCCCTATCAGGTGCTCGTCAAGAAAAAGAAGAAGTAAAAAAACCGAGGCGAAAAGCCTCGGTTTTTTTATTTTCCGTTCGGATGTTTGAGGGCGGGCGCGCCGCTCTTTTTTCGCTCGTACCGCACGAAGAGGTACGCCACCGCGACGCCCGCCGCAAAGAGCACGCAGCCGAGCACGAGATCGGGCACGTTGAGCGACGTCGTCCACGCCTTGTACACGGCGTACACGTCGGGATTGAAGAACATGGTCACGACGGAGCCGAGCGACAAGCCGACGATGACGAAGAACGCCGCCGCCCTGCACTTTGCAAAGAGTTTTGTGAGCAGCTTGGAAAAGCTCACGAGCCCCAGCAAAAAGCCGACGGCAAGGCAGGCGTACACCGCGAACACGGCGGGATTTTGCTGCCAATAAGAAAGGTGCACCGACTGCATGATGGGCGTAAAATAGCCGAACGCCATCAAAAGCGCCGTGGCGCTCAGCCCGGGCACCACCTGCGTGACCGCCACCAGATATCCCAGCACCAAAAAGAGGATATAGTGCCCCGCGTTCAGCCCTTCGAGCGACTGCGCGCCCTCCGAGGCGAAGGTGGAGACGACGGCGATGACGATCGGCACGGCGAGCCCCAGCGCGAACAGCGCGAGCCTGAGCGGTGTCTTTTTCTCCGTGCGCACCTCGTCGTATACGGCAGGGAACGCCCCCAGCATCAACCCCGCGAACAGCCCGATAACGGTGAACGGCGCAAGGTCGATGAGCTTTTGGATGGCGAGAAAGCCGAGCACAAAGCCGACGGCGAGCCCGATGGCGATGGGCAGCAAAAATCTGACGCACTTTTTGAATCGCTTTACGATGTTGCCGAGCGCGTACAAAAGTTTGTGATACAGCTTAAAGATGATGGCGACGGTGGATCCGCTCACACCCGGCACGATGACGGCGAGCCCGATAAAAAATCCCAAAATACCGCCCTTGGCGACTTCCTTGGCGTTCTGATATCTGAGATCGGGTTCCGCCTCCGCCCCTTCGGGCGCGGGCGCCGCCTCGTTTTTCAAATCTTCGCCCTCTTTGGGGAGCGGTTCCCGCTTTTCTTCTTCGTCCATAAAATACCTCGTAAAAAAGAAAATGCCGAGCAGCTTTTGACTTTAAGCGCCCGACCTTCTTTGGGTTTGTTCTTACTTCTTTTCCTTGATCTTTGCCGCCTTCCCCGTAAGCCCGCGCAGATAGTAGAGCTTTGCTCTTCTCACCTTGCCCGCTCTCACGACGGTAACGTATGCCACCTTGGGGGAATGCAGAGGGAAGCAGCGTTCCACGCCGACGCCGAACGACAGACGACGCACGGTGAACGTTTCGCGGATGCCGCCGTTTTTCTTGGCAATGACGACGCCCTCGAAATTCTGGATACGCTCTTTGCCGCCCTCGATGATGCGGTAGCCGACCTTGACGGTGTCACCCACGTTGAACTGGGGGACGTTCTCCTTCATGCCCTCGGCTTCGATCGCCTCAATGAGTCCCATTTTCGACTTACCTCCTTGTTGGTACGCGACGTTCATTCCCGCAAGCGGCAGAGGAACGCCCGAAGTCACTTGTCTATTATATCCGAAGGCGCAAAAAAACGCAACTGATTTTTTTCAGATTTTCGGAAATTTTTTTGCCGCGCCGTCCCTATCCGCATTTTCCCCCTCGCGCGGCGCCGCTTCGGAGCGTTTTTTCTCGTACACTCCCTGCACGGCGGCGAATGCGTCCTTCCTCAGCCGCCTGTTCTCGACGCGCCTGCCCGCCGCGTCGTACACCAACAGGCGGCTTTCGCTCGCGATCCCCTCCTTTTCGGCGCGCACCGTCCTGTCCTCCTCCCCTTCCGTGACTTTGGGCGGAGGGGGCGGGATGCGCGCGAGCACGCGGCTCTGCGGGACGTACCGCCTGCCGTCGGGCTTACCGTATATCTCGAAGGTGATCTCCCCGCCCGCGCAGCGTCCCGCAAGATAGACGGGATAAGGATAGGGATTGTAAAATTTGAGATCGCTCCAACGGGAGACCATCGCATCCAGCGACGGCGGGACGTACCCCACCGCCAGCGAGTGCGGTCTGCTCTCCGTCACGGTGAGCCCCGCCCTGAGCGCCGCGTTCATCAGTGTGGTCGAGACCTGACACACGCCGCCGCCCGTTCCCTGCACGTATGCGCCGTCCACGATGACGGGCGCCTCCAAAAAACCGTTCTCCGCCGTCCGCCGCCCCACCGCCGCGTTGAAGGAAAAACTTTCCCCGGGCGCGAGCGTACTGCCCGCGATGCGCTCGCAGGCGAGGGCGATGTTGTGGGCGCGCGCCGTTTTGGAAGCGTCGAACTGCGTGGAAAAGGCGGCGAGCTTTTGCGTGCGCGCTTCGAGCGACGAACGCGTCACGGCGGGCTGCAACGCGCGCGTGACGAGCGACGCCTCCCGCTCCCCCGCCCGCAGCGCATGAAGCGCCGCGGCGAGCGAACGCACGTAGTCGCAGGCGACGCCTTCCGCCTCCGCCGTATACGAGAACCCGAAACGGGTAAAGGTGAGCGCCGCGTCCTTCGGCGGCGTGTATGCCCGCTCGCACAGCGCGGCGATCTCCCGTTCCGCCTCCACCCATTCCCGCTGCAGCGTCGCCTCGTATACGCCGTTCTTTTTTGCTTTTTTTAAGAGCTCCCACACGTTATCCGTATACGAGACCGCGGGCATGGTATCCCCGAACGGCGTATGCAGCGTAAAGGGAACGCGCGCGGACGAGAGCTTTTCGCGCACCGCCGCAGCCGCCGCGGGATAGGGCATCCCGCCCACCGCCACGCCCGAGACGGTCACGCCCTCTTTGACGCAGCCCGCGCTGCCGAGCAAAAAAACGGCGCTCCCCATCAGAAGAAGCGCCGTGATACAAGCGAATATCTTTTTCATGCACGCCCCCGAAAGCGGGCGAACGCTTCCAAAAGGCGTTCGTCGGGGACAAAAGGCGGTTCGCCCAACGTACGGCGGCGCATGCCCTCGGCATGGTAATCCGAACCGCCCGTCAGGTACAGCCCGTGCGCCTCCCCGTACGCCCGAAAGTACGCCCGATCGCTTTCAGTATGGTCGGAATGCGTGTATTCTATCCCGTCCAGCCCGTAAGCGACGAGCGCGTCCATGAGCGCCTCGCGCGCGGCAGGCGGGAGCGGGATACGCCCAGGATGCGCGAGCGACGCGATGCCGCCCGTCTGATGGACGATGTCCACCGCATCGAAGGGCGTGGGGCGCATACGGTCGGAATAACAGGGCCTCCCCGCGCTGAAATACTGCATGTACAGCTCCCCTTTGGGGCAGCCGAGACGGCGCGCGAACGCTTCGACCACGTGCATGGTATGCAGCGGCGCGTCCTTTTTTTGATGCAGCGCCTCGGCGTCCGCGAGCGTGAGCGAGAGCCCGAAGCAGGCGTTCGCCTTTTTGATCATCTCCTCCGCGCGGGCGAGCGCCCCCGCTTTGCGCTGCACTAAAAACGCTTCGTACGCGGCGTTTTTATGGCAGCCGTACCCGAGCACGTGCACCTTGGCGTCGCCCGCATACGACGATACCTCCCATCCCGATACGAACATGAGCGACGCTTCGTTTGCGGCGGCGCGCTTTTCTTCCAGCCCCTCCAAACTGTCGTGATCTGTCATGGAAAGGAGGGAAAGCCCCGCCGCCTTGGCGCGCAGGGCAAGTTCCTTCGGCGTATAGGCGCCGTCCGAATAGACGGTGTGCATATGCAGATCTGCTCTCATAGGACGATCTTCCCTTCCCTGATCCTGATCTTGTTGCATTCCGCGCCGTACAGCACCCGTTCGGCGTGCGTGCAGGTGAGGATGCATTGGATGTGTTTGACGCGGTCGAGCAGCTTTTTGCGGCGGGGAAGATCGAGCTCGCTCATCACATCGTCCAAAATGAGCACGGGCGCTTCGCCCGCAAGCATTTTGAAGATCTCCGTTTCGGCAAGTTTTAAGGAGAGCGCAGCCGTGCGCGCCTGCCCCTGCGAGGCGTATCCGCGCGCGTCCGCCCCGTCGATGGTGATGCGGATATCGTCGCGGTGCGGCCCCACCGAGGTGAAACCGAGCCTAAGGTCGCGCTCGCGCGCGGCGGAAAGCTGTTCTAAGATGCGCGCGGCGATCTCCTCCTCGTCGTCGGGATATTCCCCGTCCATGGAGAGCGCAAGTTTTTCCGCCCCGTCCGTAAGGTATGCGTGCGCGTCGGCGGCGAGCGGCGAGAGAGCGCGCAGATACCGCCGTCTGTTGAGCACGATGCGCGCGGCGTAAACGGAGAGCTGCTCGTCCCATACGGGCAGCGTCTCCCTGACGAGAGAGACGTCGCGCTCCTTTAAGAGATTGTTGCGCTGATCGAGGATGCGCTGATAGCGCGCGAGCGCCGTACAATACGCCCGCGACGTCTGCGAGATGGATAAGTTCAAAAAACGCCGCCGCTCGTCGGGACCGTCCTGGATGAGGCGGAGCTCCCCGGGCGAAAAGAAGACGCTGTTCATGTTCCCCACAAAATCCGCCGCCCGCGCGAGTTTGTTGCCGTTGAGGAAGAGCTCGCGCTTGTTTTCGAAGATCGCCGCCTCCAACGCGACCGCGCCGAACCGCGTGACGGCTTCCGCGCCGATGCGCGCGCAAGCCTCGCCGTGGCGGATGAGCTGGCGGTCGTGGCGGATACGGAGGGATGCGCCCGTGCACAGATAAAATACCGCCTCCGCGCAGTTGGTCTTGCCCTGCGCGTTGCGGCCCGTGAGCACGTTGAGCCCCTCGGAAAACGTGAACGTCTCCGCCTCGTAATTCCTGAAATTGTTGAGCGTCAATTTTTTGATGACCATGTGGGTTTTCTTGCAAAAACGCTTTCTTTTTGGCGTGATTTGTACTATAATGTGGATACCGACTATAAATATTATACCAAAACCACGGCAAAAGGAAAAGCGTTTGGGAGGCAAAAATGACGGCGCAATTCGACTTTTTATGGAATAAGATCCGCGAGCGGGCACGGGCGCTCATCAACCCCATCTCGTTCAGCACGTTCATCGAAAACCTCGAGCCCGTCGACGTTGTGGGCAAAAAGATCGCGCTGAAAGCGGAGAGCGAGCTCGCCGCGCGCACCATCGTCAAAAACCACCTCGCCAAACTGCGCGAGGCGGTCGTCTCTGCCGACGTCGGGCTCTCGGACGTTGTCATCGTCGTGGACGGCAGCGAGGAATTCACGCTCACGCAATCCTCCGACGACGGCGTGGAGGCGGACGCCGTCCTCCTCGACAAGCGCTATACCTTTGACAGCTTCGTTGTGGGGAGCTCCAACAAATTCGTGTTCGCCGCGGCAAAATCCGTTGCCGAAAACCCGGGCGAAAATTTTAACCCCCTGTATATCTACGGCGGGACGGGGCTCGGGAAAACGCACCTGATGCAGGCGATCGCCAACGAGATCGCACAAAAAAAGCCCTCGCTCAAAGTCATTTACACGACGAGCGAAAAGTTCCTGAACGAATACGTGGACAGCATGTACACCAAAAAAGGTTCGGGACGGGAGGGCGAAACGCGCTTCCGCAACCGTTACCGCGGCGTCGACGTGCTGCTCATCGACGATATCCAGTTCTGGGCGGGAAAATACGGCGTGCAGGAGGCGTTCTTCCACGCCTTTAACGAGCTCTTTTCGCAGCACAAGCAGATCGTCATCTCGTCGGACTGCCCCGCAAAGGAACTCACCACGCTCGAAGAGCGCCTGCGCACCCGCTTCGAAGGCGGGCTGATCGCCGATATCCAACCGCCCGACGCCGAAACGAAGGTCGCCATCTTAAAGCGCAAAGCGCTCGAAAAAAAGTACGTGGTGCCCGACGACGTGCTCGCCTTTTTGGTGCGCGGATCGGACAACAACGTGCGTACCCTCGAGGGGCGGCTGAACACCGTCATCTTTGCGAGCAAGCTGCACGAAGAGCCCATCTCCTTAAAACTCGCCGCCGAAGCGCTGCAAGAGGCGATCAACGTGGACGAGCAGGAGGAAGTCACGCCCGATGCGATCATCCGCGCCACCTGCACCTACTTCGGCATCCAGAAAGCCGACCTCATCGGCAAAAACAAGCGGCAGGAGATCGTCCGCGCGCGGCAGATCTGCACCTATCTGATGTGCGACATGCTCGCCCTTCCCCTCGTGACCGTGGGAAAGATCATGGGCGGAAGAGACCACTCCACCGTCATCTACGCGCGCGACAAGATCGTGGAGCTCATGCGCGTGAACGACCGCATCGCCAAAGACGTGAACGACGTCAAAAGCGCGGTCTTAAAGCAGTGACCATCGCGGAACGCATACGCACGCCGCACGGGCAACCTCCGCGCGGCGCACTTTTTTAACGACTATGAAGCATACTTTTTCCGAAGGGACATACGACGCCGTCGTCATCGGCGCGGGGCACGCTGGCTGCGAAGCCGCCCTCGCCTTAGCGCGCACGGGCATGCGCACCGTCATGCTCACGCTCAATCTCGACAGCATCGGATTCATGCCGTGCAACCCCTCCGTCGGCGGCACCGCCAAAGGACATCTCGTGCGGGAGATCGACGCGCTCGGCGGCGAAATGGGGCTCGTTGCAGACCGCACCGCGCTGCAATACCGCATGCTCAACGAAGGAAAGGGCGCGGCGGTGCAGTCCCTCCGCGCGCAGACGGATAAGAACCGCTATCACACGGAAATGAAGCGCGTTCTCGAACATACGCCCGATCTTCGCATCGTGCAGGGCGAAGCTGCCGATATCCTCACCGAAAACGGGCACGTGACGGGCGTCGTCACGGCGTACGGGGGGATCTTTTCCTGCCGCGCCGTCGTGGTGGCGACGGGCGTATATCTGAACGCGCGCACCATCACGGGAGACACGGTCGCCGAAGCGGGGCCCAACGGCTTTGCGCGGGCGACGCTGCTCACCCAAAGCCTTGCGCGGCTGGGTTACAACGTCCGCCGCTTCAAGACGGGCACGCCCGCCCGCCTTGACGGGCGTACCGTCGACGTGAGCGGGCTCCCCGTACAAGCGGGCGAGAACGTGTACCCCTTCTCCTTCATGGCCGCCGCCGTTCCCCCCGTCCAAACGCAGACGCCCTGCTATCTCACCTACACGAACGCGGAAACGCACAAGCTCATCCTCGAAAATCTCGACCGCGCGCCCCTCTACAACGGCACCATCTCTTCGACGGGCCCGCGGTACTGCCCCTCCATCGAGACAAAGGTCGTCCGCTTTGCCGAAAAGGAGCGCCACCAGCTCTTTTTGGAGCCCGAAGGCGCCGACACGACGGAAGTATACGTGCAAGGGCTCTCCACCTCCCTCCCGCACGATTTGCAAAAGGCGATGTACCGCACCGTGAAGGGGCTGGAACACTGCGAGATCGTCCGCTACGCGTATGCCATCGAATACGACTGCATCGACACGCTCGACGTGCTCCCCACCCTCGAATACAAAAAAGTGGAAGGCTTATATACGGCGGGGCAGATCAACGGCACGAGCGGCTACGAAGAGGCGGCGGCGCAGGGGCTCGTCGCGGGGCTGAACGCCTCCCTCAAACTGCGCGGCGAACCGCCCCTTATTTTGCGGCGCGACCAGGCGTATATCGGCGTGCTCATCGACGATCTGGTGACCAAGGGCACAGACGAGCCCTACCGCATGATGACCTCGCGCGCGGAATACCGCCTGACCCTCCGTCAGGACAACGCGGACCTGCGCCTCACCGAACTCGGATACCGCTGCGGGCTGGTGAGCGAAGCGCGCCGCGACGCGTATCTGAAGCGCAAAGCCATGCGCGAGACAGCCGCCGCGCAGCTCAAAGAACGCGCGCCGCAAAAACAGGCGAGCGCGCTCGTGGAAGCGTACGGGCAGCCGCCGCTGACGGCGGGCGTCACCTACGCCGATCTCATCCGCCGCGGGATCCCGCTCGACGTCCTCACACAGACGTTCGGCATTTTGGACGGGCTCCCCGCCGACGTGCGCCTCTTTGCCGAGACGGAGATCCGCTACGAGGGCTACTTGAAGCGCAGCGAGGAACAGATGGCAAAGGCGAAAAAGATGGAGGACTCTCCCCTCCCGCCCGACCTCGATTACGCCAAGATCGCGGGGCTGAGGCTGGAAGCGCGGGAAAAACTCGCCCGCATCCGCCCGCTGAATTTAGGACAGGCGGAACGCATCTCGGGCGTTTCCCCCGCCGACATCTCCGTCCTGATGGTATACCTGAGCATGAAAAAATAAGGACACGGCTGCCGCCGTACAAAAAACGGCGGCACCATGTCCGAAGCTGCGGTCAAATTGCCCGCGTGCGCAGATGCGCACGCGGGCAGCGCTTTTATTTATTTTCGTCCAAAAAGACGAGCGCCTCCATGGGTTTCCGCTCCGTATGCGCGGGCGCGGGAGACGCGTCCGCCGCGGGATAGCCGAGCATGAGGATGGCGGTGGGGATCAGGTGTTCGGGCAGCGAGAACTGCGTGCGGACGGCTGCGGGATCGAAGTGCATCACCCAAAGGCTCCCCAATCCGAGCGACGCCGCCATGAGCATCATGTGCGTGGTGACGATGCCCACGTCCACCTCGCCGCTGGGCGCATCGTCGTAGCGCGTACGCCGCCAGCAAGCCGTCTCGTCGTAGCAAACAACGAGCGCCGCGGGCGCGCCGAAGCGGCATTTCGTGCAGGCGTCGATCTTTTCCAAATGCTCTGTCACGGCGATGATGCGCTGCGGCTGCTGATCGCGCGCCGTAGGCGCGACGCGTCCCGCTTCGAGCACGGCAAAAAGCCGCTCTTTTTCGACGGGCCTTTGGCTGTAACTGCGGCAGGAATACCGCGCCCGCATCAACTGCATCAGATCCATCACGTTCCTCCTTTTTTACCGTTTTCCCCTATCCCGCGCGCCGAACGCGCGGGCGCCGTTATACTTCCTGCACGATGGGCAGGATCATGGGCGACTGCTTGGTCTTTTTGAAGAGATAGGTCTTGACGGCGCGGCGGATGGCTGCGGCGACTTCGCCCGCGCCGCCGTGCGCGCCCTCGATCGCCTTTTCCACGACGTCTTTGAGTTCGCGCGTGAAATCCTTCTCGCCCGAGACGAACCCGCGGCTCTCGATCGCAGGCTCGCCGAGCAGCACCCCGTTCGAAACGCATACGCTGATGACGAAAAGCCCCTCGCCCGACATACGGATGCGGTCCTTCAATACCTCGCTCGTGCCGTAATCCTCGAACCCCGCGCCGTCGATGAGGCGGGCGCCCGCGGGGAAGTTCTCGCCCTGCTTCAGGCTGTCGTCCGTGAGCTCGGCGCACGTGCCGATATCGGGCACGAGGATGCGCGAAGGCTGCATGCCGAGCTGCTGCGCCAACAGCGCGTGCCGCTTGAGGTGACGGTATTCGCCGTGCACGGGGATAAAGAACTTGGGCTTTAACAGGGTGTGCATGATCTTGTGCTCTTCCTGGCAGGCGTGCCCCGAAACGTGGATCTTTTCCAGCGATTCGTACACGACGTTCGCACCCTTTTTATACAGGTTGTTGATGACGCGGTAGATCATCCGCTCGTTCCCCGGGATGGGGCTTGCGGAGATGATGATGGTATCGTTCGCGCCGATGGTCACTTTGTTGAATTCGCCCGCCGCCATGCGGGTGAGCGCGCTCATCGGCTCGCCCTGCGATCCCGTGGAGACGATGACGATCTCCCTGTCGAAAAAGTTCTTGGTCTTTTCGACGTCGACGAGGACGCCCTCGGGGATGGTGATCTCCCCGATCTTTGCCGCCGCCTCCACGACGTTGAACATGCTCCGCCCCGAAAGCGCGACTTTGCGGCGGTACTTGACGGCGATATCGATGATCTGCTGCAAACGGTGGACGTTGGAAGCGAACGTGGCGATGATGAGCCTCCTGTCCGCGTTCTCCGCAAACAGGTGCTCGAGGGTGGTGCCCACCACCTTTTCGCTCATGGTGTAGCCGGGGCGCTCGATGTTGGTGGATTCGCCCAGATAGAGCAGAACGCCCTTCTTGCCGTATTCGGCGATCTCGGCAAGGTCGATGGGCGCGCCCGCCACGGGCGTCAGATCGATCTTAAAATCGCCGCTGTGGAAGATGATGCCGTACGGCGTTTGGACGGCGAGCGCGACCGCCCCCGCGATGGAGTGGTTGACGTTGACGAAGTTCACCGTGAACGCCCCCGCCTTGACGCTGTCGCCCGGCGCGACGGTACGCTCCGCCACGTTGTTGAGCCTGTGTTCGCGCAGCTTGTTATCGACGAGCGCGAGCGTGAGTTTGGTCCCGTACACGGGCGTGGACGGTTCGAGCTCCTTCATGAGATAGGGCACGCCGCCGATGTGATCTTCGTGTCCGTGCGTCAAAAATACGCCGCGGATCTTGTGCTTGTTGTTGACGAGATAGGTGATCTCGGGAAACACGAGATCGATCCCGGGCATCTCCTCGGTCGGGAAGATGATGCCCGCGTCGATGACGATGATGTCGTTGCCGTACTCGATGGCGGTCATGTTCTTGCCGATCTCGCCCACGCCGCCGAAGAAGAGCACCTTGACGGGGCGTTTTTTGCGCTGTTTGCCCTGCGGCTTTTCCGCCTTTTCGTCACGGCTGCGTTTTTTGGAAGGCTCCCTTGCGTTCGAGGGCGCCTTTTCCGCCGCCTTTTCGGGCGCGGGCTGCTGCGCGGGAAGGCGCGTGCCCTTCCCTTTGGCGCGAGAACGGCGGCGGGGTTTGAGCCCCGCTTCCTCCATCGCTTCGCCCGAGCGGAGTTCGCCCGTGGATTGTTTTTTTGCCTGTTGATCCCGGTTGTACGCCTCGATGCCGTTGAGGATGGCAAGCTCAATGGCGCTCATGTTCTTGTCGCCGGGATTGTCGTTACCTTTTTTCAAACGATGACTCCTTGTGCTATCGCATTCTTTTGCGATGTGATTTTTCACGCCTGAAAACAAGACGAGAGAGCCGATAAATCAGCTCTCTTTGGTGCCTTGTATATGCGGGGCGTTCCGCTTAAAAATCAAGATCGGACTTTTCGACGATCGCCGTTTTGATGAGCCCTTCGGCGAGCAGCTGTTCCTCGCTGCGGAAGGCGAACTCGTCGGCATAATCGACGGGAACGAACGCTTCGTCCTTGACGGCGCCCACGTTCTCCATGAGCATCTCGATGAGGCGGATGCCGCGTTTGACGGCGACCCCGCTCTTGATCTTGATCATCATGGGCGTCTTTTCGTACATCTTGGTATCGCCTGCGAATTTCTGGTGATACACGCTGGACGGGAATTCGTCGGGATTGAGCGCCACGTACAAACAGAGCGTTTTGCCGCGGACGCCGATCTTGGCGATGGTGTCGCCCGCATATGTGAAGCGGTCGTTCGACCAGCTCACCTGCGAGCCGACGCGCGCATACGAGAGGAACGCGTTTTTGAGGTCGAAGTAGAAGTTCTTCACCTCCTCCGTGCTCTCGATGATCTTCGCCTTGAAACTGCGTTTGAAACGCGTCATGAGCGAGGGATCTTCGGGCACGGGCACCACGACGGGCGCAGGCGCGGGCGCGGGTTCGGGCATGGCTGCCGCAAGCTCCTCCTCTGCGGGCGCGGGCGCCTCTTGTGCGGTCTCTTCCTCTGCGGGCGCCTCTTCCGCAGCTTCCGCAGGCGCTTCTTCGGGCGCTTCGTCCGCAGCGGCTTTTTCCGCTTCCGCGGGCGCTTCGTCGGCGACCGCGACGGGAACGACGACGGTCCTGCCCTGCTCTTTGAGAAGTTCGGCGACGCGCTCTGCGATCGCCTGCGTATCCATCTTTTCGGAGACGGCGGCGGCGATCTTTTCGATGCCGGCTTCGTCCACCGTCACGTCGAACTCGCCTTCCATGACCTGCGCGACGCGTTCCGCCACGAGATCGTAATCGACGAGCGGAACGGACTCCGCCACGCGGTCGGCAATGGCGTTCTCGTCCACCTGCGGCACGCTCGCCGCGACGGCGGCGGCGACGGCGTCGGCATCGGTGGGCGGGATGGCTGCCGCGATCTTATCCACGAGCGCGTCGTAGTCGACCTCGGGCATGACGGAGGCGATCTTTTCCGCCAGCACGTCGTAATCGAAATTCTCGTCCGAAAGCGCTTCCCGCTCTTCGGCAGGTTCGGCTGCCTCGGCAGCCTTCTCCTCGGCGGGCGCCGTCTCCTGAACGGCGGCCTTCGGTGCGGAGAGTTCCTCTTTCAGCGCCTGCAATTTTTCGTCAAAGCTCTGTTCGAGCGCGGCGATCTTTTCGCCCATGGCACGCACCGCTTCCATCACCGCATCGGCGGCGGCGGCGCGCTCTTTGGCGTTGTAATCGTAGATGGCGCTGTTTTGCTGGGAGAGATAGCGAAGCTCTTTGAGGACGCTTTCCACGCCCTGCTGCACGCTGCCTGCAAGCGATTCGTACGCGGATGCCTGTTGTGCGGAACTGAATTGCAATTCCTTGGACACGGACTGCTTGACCTCGTCGATCTTGCCCGTCATGCCCTTGTACATGCCCTCCATCACGACGGCTTTCTTATCTTCGTAATTTTTTATTTCTTCCATGTTATGCGCACCTCGCTGAGCAATCGGAAATACTCCTGATCCTATTTTACACCAAATCGGCGCAAATGTAAATACTTTCTTTGATTTTTTTTGTAAAATACCCCGCTTTTTTGCGGCAGATACGCCTCCCGTATGCAGTCATTATGCAAAAAAACGGGCGCTTTCCGATAAAACAGGCGGCAAATACTTGTCAAACCGCATAAAAAGTTTTATAATAAAAATCGGCGGCGCATCCCGAATGCGCCCTGTAAGAGGTGAAAAAATGAGAGCATACAACTTTTCCGCAGGTCCTTCCACGCTCCCCCTCGAAGTGCTCGAGGAGGCGCAGCGCGAATTTTTGGATTTTGCAGGCACGGGCATGTCCGTGACCGAGATCTCCCACCGCAACAAGGCGTTCGAAGCCGTCGTCGACGAAGGCACGGCGCTTTTGCGCGAGCTTTTGAACATTCCCGACGACTACGCCGTCCTCTTTGTGCAGGGCGGGGCGTCGCAGCAGTTCGCAGCCGTCCCCCTCAACCTGATGCACGGCGGCAAAGCCGACTATATCGTGACGGGCAACTTCGCCAAAAAGGCGTTCCAGGAAGGCAAGATCTACGGTGACGCGGCATGCGTCGCTTCCTCCGAAGATAAAACGTATACCTACATCCCCGACCTTTCCGCCGTTCCCTTCCGCGAAGGCACCGATTACGTGCACATCTGCTCCAACAACACCATCTTCGGCACCCGTTATGTGGAATTCCCCGAGACGAAAGCACCGCTCGTTGCGGATATGTCCTCCGAGATCTTGTCGCGCGAGATCGACGTGAAAAAATTCGGCGTCATCTATGCGGGCGCGCAGAAGAACCTCGCCCCCGCGGGCGTGACCATCGTCATCGCCAAGCGCTCGCTCATCCAA
This sequence comes from uncultured Clostridia bacterium, assembly GCA_944354085.1. Classification (GTDB taxonomy): domain Bacteria; phylum Bacillota; class Clostridia; order Christensenellales; family Borkfalkiaceae; genus Gallimonas. Next base: position 20,184 of record CALVPW010000082.1, read on the forward strand.
GATCCCCTTGCGATCTGCCCCACCATGCTCAAATGGAAGGTGCAGGACGAGAACAAGAGCCTTTACAACACACCCCCCTGCTTTGCCATCTATATGGCGACGCTCGTGCTGCGCCGTTTGAAAAAGCTGGGCGGCGTAAAGGAAATGAACAAGATCAACGAATACAAGGCGGGGCTTTTGTACGACTTTATCGATAACTCCTCCTTCTACACCAACAGCGTCGTGAAAAAGTACCGCTCCATCATGAACGTGCCTTTCGTCACCCCTTCCGCCGAACTCGACGCAAAATTCGTCAAAGAAGCGGGCGCGAACGGGCTCGTCTCCCTCAAAGGACACCGCCTCGTCGGCGGCATGCGCGCCTCCATCTACAACGCCATGCCCGTCGAAGGCGTTAAGGCGCTCATCGCGTTCATGCAGAAATTCGAAAAGGAGAATGCGTAACATGAAGATCTTAAAGCTCAATGCCATCAGCCCCGTCGCCGACGAGACCTTCCGCGGCTGCGAATATTCGGACAGCGTAAAAGATCCCGACGGCATCATCCTGCGCTCCTTTGCGATGCACGACTATCCCCTCGGCGAAAACCTTCTCGCCGTGGCGCGCGCGGGCGCGGGCGTGAACAACATCCCCATCGACAAGTGCACCGAAAAGGGCATCGTCGTCTTCAACACGCCGGGCGCGAACGCCAACGCCGTCAAAGAGCTCGTGCTGTGCGAACTCTTTTTGGGCGGCAGAAAGATCGTGGACGGCGCGGCTTGGGCGCAGACGCTCAAAGGGCAGGAAGGCATCTCCAAACTCGTCGAAAAAGGAAAAGGCAAATTCGTCGGGCAGGAGATCATGGGCAAAAAGCTGGGCGTCATCGGGCTCGGCGCGATCGGCGCGATGGTCGCCAACGCCGCCATCCACCTCGGCATGAGCGTCGTGGGATACGATCCTTTCATCTCCGTCAAGAGCGCGTGGATGGTGGACAGGCGCGTCGCTTTCACCGCCAACCTTGCCGATATCTTCCGCGAATGCGACTTTATCACCGTGCACGTTCCCCTCACGCCCGATACCAAGGGCATGTTCAACAAGGATACCATCGCCGCATGTAAGGACGGCGTCGTCGTCATCAACAACTCGCGCGGCGACCTCGTCGTGAGCGCAGACATGGCGGAGGCGGTCGCAAGCGGAAAGGTCTCCCGCTATATCACCGACTTCCCCGACGAAACGCTGCTCGGCAAGGAAAATATCCTGTGCGTGCCTCACCTCGGCGCGAGCACGCCCGAAGCCGAGGACAACTGCGCGGACATGGCGGCAAAACAGCTCGTCGACTATCTCGAAAACGGCAACATCGTGAACAGCGTCAACTACCCCGCCGTCTCTATGCCGCGCGCCAGCGCAGCCCGCGTGTGCGTACACCACAAGAACGTGAAGGAGATCCTCTCCAAGATCCTCGCGATCGTCTCCTCGCAGGGCATCAACGTCGCGCATATGCAGGACCAGAGCAAGGGCGAATACGCCTACCTCGTCCTCGACCTCGACGAGGCCCCCTCCGCCGCCTGCATCGACCTCATCCGCGGCGTGAAAGACGTCATCCGCGTCCGCTG
>CALVPW010000083.1 GCA_944354085.1 uncultured Clostridia bacterium
GAGCGCATCCGCATCGAACCGCCCGCGGACGACGCGCCTTCCCGCATCGAGCCGCGCAGCGCATTCCCCGCGGAGCCTTCGGTGCCCGCGCCTGCCGAAGACAGCCGCGTCTATCCCGGCATCCGTTCGGCGGCAGATATGTTCGACGATGACGAAAACGACGCCGATTACCGTGTGCCCGACGGGACCGCTGCGGTGCCCGCCGAATCCGCGCGCACGCCGCGGACGAGTTTCGAACGTCCGCTCACAGACCGCGTCGAAGAGGTGCGCGCGCCGCGCCGCGACGATCAGGAGCCTGCGCCCGTGCCGCAAAAGCATGTATACAAGGCGTATGTGCGCCCCAGCCTCGAAAATCTTGCCGAGGTCAAGAACCAGGTGAGCGTCTCGCAGGAGGAGATCGAGCAGAACTCCGCCATCATCGTGGAGACGCTCGCGGGCTTCCGCGTGGATGCCGAAGTCGTCAAAGTCACGGTGGGATCCGCGGTCACCCGCTACGATATCGATATCCCGCGCAACGTGACGGTGAGCGCCGTCATCAAGCGCGACGCCGAGATCGCCATGCGTCTGCATGCGCGCGACGGCGTGAACATCTATTCCAATTCGGAGGCGGGCGCCATCTCCATCGAAGTGCCCAATTCCAGCCGCGCGACGGTGAGCCTCAAATCGGTGATGATGGCGGACGAGTACGTCAACGCCAAGCCCAATTCGCTCGTCTTTGCCATCGGGAAAGACGTCGAAGGGCGCAGCGTGTGCGGCAACATCGTCAAGATGAAGCACCTTCTGGTGGCGGGCGCGACGGGCTCGGGCAAATCGGTATGCCTCAACGCCATGCTCATCAGCCTCATCTGTAAATACTCGCCCGAGGACATGCGCCTCATCCTCATCGACCCCAAAAAGGTGGAGTTCGCCGTGTTCGACGGGCTGCCGCACCTGATGATCAACGAGATCATCGCCGACGCGCAAAAAGCCATCTCCGCGCTCAATTGGGCGATCAAGGAGATGGAGCGCCGCTATACGCTGTTCGAGAAGAAGACGCGCGGCGGCATGAACGTGCACAACCTCGACGAATACAACGCCCATCTCACGGAAGACGAGGAAAAACTTCCCAAGATCGTCATCGTCGTGGACGAGCTCGCAGACCTCATGTCGGTCGCCAAAAAGGAGATCGAAGACCGTATCCAGCGCCTCGCGCAAAAGGCGCGCGCGGCGGGCATGCACCTTGTCATCGCGACCCAGCGCCCTTCCGTCGACGTCATCACGGGCGTCATCAAAGGCAATCTGCCCACGCGTCTTGCGTTCCGCGTCATCCAGGAAGTCGACTCGCGCACCATCCTCGACGAATCGGGCGCGCAAAAACTTTTGGGGCTCGGCGATATGCTCTTCCGCACCGAGGGCATGTATAACTGCCTGCGCGTGCAGGGCGCGTTCGTCGGCTCCGACGAGGTGCAGAAGATCGTCGAGGACATCAAAACGCACAACGAGGCGTACTTCGACGAATCCGTCGCCGATTTCATCAACCGCGAAGAGAGCGGCGCCGTGGGCATCGGCGGCGACGCCGAGGACGACGGCGCGCCCGACCCGCAGTATATCAATGCGCTCCGCATCGTCGTCAAACTCGGGCAGGCGTCCATTTCGCTCATCCAGCGCAAGTGTTCGGTGGGGTACAACCATGCGGGCAAGATCATCGAATGGATGGAGATGATGGGTTACATCTCCGCCTTCGACGGCAAAGCGAAAGCGCGTACCGTGCTGCTTTCCAAGGAAGATTTCGAATCCAAATACGGAGACCTTGACTGATGAAAAAGACGTTCGGCATGATCGGGCTGGGGTGCGATAAGAACCGTGTGGACGGGGAACGCATCCTCGGCGAGATCGAGCGCCACGGCTGTACGATCACGGACGACATCCGAAAGGCGCAGGTGCTCGTCGTGAACACCTGCGCCTTTCTGAACGCGGCGCGCAAAGAGGCGATCGAGGCGGTCCTCGAGGGGAATTCCTGCCGCAGCGGCGGCGTGCTCGAAAAGATCGTGGTCACGGGCTGTCTTCCCGAAAAGTATGTCGCCGAGCTCTTTCCCGCGCTGACGGAGGCAGACGTGTTTTTGGGCGTCGCCGACCATACCGCGCTGTTCCCCGCCTTGGAGCGCGCATACGCGGGCGAACGCGTCAACGCCGTGCATACGGGACGGGAGGGGGCGCGGCGCGTGATCTCCACGCCGCCCCATCTCAAATATCTGAAGATCGCAGACGGCTGCTTCAATCACTGCACGTACTGCCTCATCCCCAAGATCAGGGGGAAATACCGTTCCTATCCCATGGACGCGCTCGTTGCCGAGGCAAAGAGCCTCGGCGATACGCAGGAGCTCGTCGTCGTCGCGCAGGATACCACCCGCTACGGGGAGGACCGCGGCGAAAATCAATTTGTGGAATTGCTGCAAAAACTTTCGGAATGTGACAACATCTGTCATATTCGTCTGCTATACTGTTATCCGGAAGTCGTCACCGACGCGCTTATCCGCGAGATCGCGGAAAATCCCAAGATCGTAAAATATCTCGATATCCCCCTCCAGCACAGCGAGGACCGCATCCTCAGACTGATGGGGCGGCGGGGGAGCCGCGCCGAATATCTCGCGCTCCTTACAAAGCTCAGGCAAAGCGTGCAGGGGATCGCCGTGCGCACCACGTTCATTGCGGGTTTTCCTACGGAGACGGAGGAAGAGCACGCGGCGCTCCTCTCCTTTTTGGAGGAGGCGCGCTTTGAGAACTGCGGCTTTTTTGCCTATTCGCGCGAACCGGATACGCCCGCCTATAAGCTCAAAGGGCAGATCGCGGCGCGCGTCAAGCAAAAGCGGGTGCGCGCGCTCTACCGCGCGCAGCAGGCGATCTCCGCCGCCCGTCTGCAAGGCTATGTCGGGCAGACGCTGCGCGTTTTGTGCGACGGCGTGGATCTGACAAAGTCCTGCTTTGTGGGCAGGGCGTATTTTCAGGCATACGAGATCGACGGCTGCGTCTACTTTACCGCCGAACGGGCGGAGACGGGCGCGGTGTACGATGTTGCGATCGAACGTGCCGATGCTTACGATCTATATGGCAGCGTGCTGAATCATAAGGAGAAAAACATATGAACCTTCCCAACAAGATCACGCTCACGCGTATCTTCATGATCCCCGTTTTCGTCCTCTTTTTCTATCTGGACGTGATGCCCTGCAACTTCCTCGTTGCAGCCGTCGTATTTTTGCTCGCGGCGTTCACCGACGCGCTCGACGGGCATATTGCCCGTTCGCGCGGGCTTGTGACCAACCTCGGGAAATTCCTCGATCCCATTGCCGATAAGGTGCTCGTTTCCACGGCGTTCGTGCTGCTCCTGACGCGCGGCGGCGTGTTCGAGGTGGAATTTTTTGCAGGCTGGGGGCTCATCGTCGCGGGGATCTGCGTCGCCGTCATCCTGGCGCGCGAACTCATCGTCAGCGGGTTCCGCATGATCGCCGCGGGGCAGAACGTCGTTCTGGCGGCGGATAAGCTCGGCAAGCTCAAAACGGTGTTTCAAGATCTTTCCATTGCGCTCGTTCTGGCGGGCATGTCCTTTTTGGACAGCCGCGCGGGCGTGGTGATCGCCATCGTCGGCATCTTCTGTTTTTACGTGTGTACGGTGCTCACGATCGTCTCGGGCGCGAACTATATCCTCAAAAACAAGCAGGTGCTCTCCGATAAGGAGGCGCAGGCGTGAAATACGCGGGCGTCGTGCTCAGAAACAACAAGAACGGGCTATCATCCGTCGGCTACGCGCCCGTTCTCGACGCGCTGCTCGCGGGCGGCGTATTTTTGGACGAGGTGGTGCTGCTCCCGTACGACGCGCCCGCCCGCGTTTCGGCGGCGCTGCTGCGGCTCTCCACCGAATGCGACGGCGTGTTCCTCGTCTGCGCGCGGGTGCTCGCGCCCTCTGCGAAGGACGCCGTTGCCGCCGCGGCGGAAGGGACGTTTTCCGAGGAGTACCTGCTCGAAACGGAAGACTGCCTCTTTGCCGTCCTGCCCGAAGGCGAACGTGGCGCCGCGCTCGTCCGCACGGAAGTGGTGCCCCGCGTCGATAAACGCCGCCGCCGCACGTATGCGCGCGTCGTGCTGCGCGCCGTATGCGCCCCGCAGGAAAAGCTCAAAGAGGTGCTCGCCGCGGCGGACGAGGCAGGCAAGGGGAGACTCTCCGTACACGCGCTCGAAGAATACGGCTGCACCCGCATCGAAGTATTGTACGATCAGGAGACGCCCAAGATGATCGCCGACGAGGTCGTGCGCATCCTTGCGGACGGGCTCAAAGAATACGTGTACGCGATGGAGGACGTCTCCTTGGGCGAGCGGCTCGTCGCGGCGCTCAAGCTGCACCGTCTGCACGTTTCCACCGCCGAATCGTTCACGGCGGGCGGCGTGGGGCGAGAGATCGTCCGCGTGCCCGGGGCGAGCGCCGTCTTTTACGAAGGGATCAATGCGTACGACAACAAGGCGAAGCACGAACGCCTCGGCGTGAGCGATTTTACGCTCATGGATAAGGGCGCCGTCTCCGATCAGACGGCGTACGAGATGGCGGCGGGGCTTCTGAAACAGGGGCATTGCGACGTGGCGATCGCCACCACGGGCATTGCCGGTCCCGACGCCGACGGCACGAACAAGCCCGTCGGGCTGTGTTATATCGCCGTGGGCACCCGCGAGAACGTGCGCGTGTTCCGCTTCCATCTTTCGGGCGACCGCGAGACGGTCACGCGAACGGCGATCAATCTGGCGCTCTTCCTCGCCTATAAGGAAGTTTCGCAGTAAAAAATCAAGGAGAAGATATATGAACGAAGAAAAACTCAAAGCGCTCGACGCCGTCCTCGCGCAGATCGAAAAGTCGTACGGCAAGGGCGCGATCATGAAGCTGGGACAGGACGCAGGCAGCACGGATATCGAGGTCATCCCCACGGGGTGCCTTTCGCTCGATTTAGCGCTCGGGATCGGCGGCTTGCCGCGCGGCAGGATGGTGGAGATCTACGGGCCCGAATCGTCGGGCAAAACGACGGTCGCCCTTCATGCCGTCGCCGAGGCGCAGAAGCTGGGCGGTATCGCGGCGTTCGTCGACGCGGAGCATGCGCTCGACCCCGTATATGCCAAAAAGCTCGGCGTCGATCTGGATAACCTGTACGTCTCCCAGCCCGATACGGGCGAACAGGCGCTGGACATCGTCGACGCGCTCGTGCGTTCTTCGGCGGTGGATATCATCGTGGTGGACTCTGTCGCCGCGCTCACGCCCAAGGCGGAGATCGAAGGGGATATGGGGGACAGCCACGTGGGGCTCCAGGCGCGCCTCATGAGCCAGGCGCTCCGCAAACTCACCGCCATCGTCAACAAGAGCAAAACGTGCGTCGTGTTCATCAACCAGCTGCGCGAGAAGGTGGGCGTCATGTTCGGCAATCCCGAGGTCACCCCGGGCGGCAAGGCGCTCAAATTCTACGCCTCCATCCGCATCGACGTGCGCAAGACGGATATTTTGAAGGATACCGACGGGGCGGCGGGCAACCGCACGCGCGCCAAAGTCGTCAAAAACAAGCTCGCGCCTCCCTTCCGTCAGGCGGAGTTCGATATCATGTACGGCGAGGGCGTTTCGCAGGAGGGGTGCATCATCGACCTCGGCGTGCAGTACGACGTCATCAAAAAGAGCGGCGCGTGGTACAGCTACAACGACAACAAAGTGGCGAACGGCAGAGAGCGCATGCGCCAATTCTTAAAGGACAATCCCGAACTCGCCAAGGAGATGGAGGACAAGATCCGCGCCGCGGCGAAGGGCGCGCCCGTCGAGTCGATCGCGGGCGGCGAAGAGTAACGCCATGCGGTACGATTTTGTTCGGGCGGCGGCGGAGTGCCCGCCGCTCCGCGTCGCCGATCCCGCCTACAACGCCAAAACGATCGCGGCTGCGATCGCAAGTCACGCGAAAGCGGGCACGGAGGTGCTCGTCTTTCCCGAGCTTTCGCTCTGCGGATACACCGCAGGCGATCTTCTGATGCAGCAAAGCCTTCTCGACGGCTGTATGCGGGCGCTTTGTTCGGTGGCGGAGGCGACGCGCGGGACGCACATGCTGACGTTCGTCGGGCTCCCCGTCGCGGCGGGCGGCAGGCTCTTCAACTGCGCGGCGGCGGTCGCGGAGGGGAAGGTGCTCGGCATCGTGCCCAAAACGCATCTTCCCGAATATGCGGAATTTTACGAGGCGCGCTATTTTGCGCCCGCGCCCGCGGAAAATACGACGATCCTTTGCGATGGGGTGAGCGTGCCCTTCGGGCCTGATCAGCTCTTTTGCGACGCTTCCCGTCCCGAGATCGCCGTTGCGTGCGAGATCTGCGAGGACGTCTGGGTGAGCGACGCGCCTTCCTCCCGCCATGCGGCGGCGGGCGCGGTCGTCATCGTCAATCTTTCGGCGAGCAACGAGACGATCGGCAAACGCGAATACCGCAAAACGCTGCTTGCGGCGCAATCGGGCAAAACGCTGTGCGCGTACGTCTACGCCGATGCGGGCGTGGACGAATCGACGGCGGACGTGGTGTTTGCGGGCAATCATCTCATCTACGAAAACGGGACGCTGCTTAATGAGAGCCTGCCTTTTTCGGGCGAGGCGGCAGCGGCGGAGATCGACGCGGGCTTCCTGCTGCACGAGCGCAGGCGCATGCACGTGCTGCCGCGGGGCGGCGCGGGATACGCGGTGCATCGCTGCAGCTTTTTGTCGGAGGCGGCGCCGTCGCTCGTCAGCGTGCCGCAGCTCCCCTTCGTCCCGCAGGAGGAGGGGGCGCGCGGTGAACGGGCGGAATGCATCCTTACGATGCAGGCGCAGGCGCTGGCGCGCAGGCTCGCGCACGTCCATGCGAAAACGGCGGTCATCGGCATTTCGGGCGGGCTGGATTCCACGCTCGCGCTCCTTGTGGCCGTGCGCGCGTTTACCATCCTCAAAAAGGATCCTAAGGACATATTTGCCTATACCATGCCCGGATTCGGCACCACGGGAAAGACGAAGGGCAATTCCCTCGCTCTCATGCAGGCGCTGGGGGTGACCGCCCGCACCGTGCCCATCGCCGCGGCAGTTTTGAAGCATTTCGAGGATATCGGTCACGATCCCGCCGTGCTCAACGCGGCGTACGAGAACGCGCAGGCGCGCTATCGTACGATGATCCTGATGGACGTCGCCAACGAGACGGGCGGCATCGTCGTGGGGACGGGGGATCTTTCGGAACTTGCGCTCGGCTGGTGCACCTTCAACGGCGACCACATGAGCATGTATGCCGTCAACTGCGGCGTGCCCAAAACGCTCGTCAAACATCTCGTCCGTGCGGAGGCGCGTCGCCTCGGCGGCGAAACGGCGCGCATCCTCGAAGATATTCTGGCGACGGAGATCTCGCCCGAGCTGCTCCCGCCCGACAAGGCGGGGAACATCGCGCAAAAGACGGAGAATCTCGTCGGTCCGTACGAGCTGCACGATTTTTATCTGTACCACTTCATGCGGCGGGGCGACCCGCCCGCAAAAACGCTCTTTCTTGCCGAACGGGCGTTTGCGGGCAAGTACGACCGCGCGACGCTCAAAAAGTGGCTCGTGGGGTTTTACCGCCGTTTCTTTGCGCAGCAGTTCAAACGCAACTGCGTGCCGGACGGCGTGAAGGTGGGCTCCGTCTCCCTGTCGCCGCGCGGCGATTGGCGGATGCCTTCGGATGCTTCGGCGGCGCTGTGGCTGGACGAAGCGGCGTCGTTATAAAGTAAATTTTCGGGAGGAAATAAGATGGGATTTGCAAATGATTTCGTGTGGGGCGTCGCGACGGCGTCCTATCAGATCGAGGGCGCCGCGTACGAAGGCGACAAGGGGCTCAACGGCTGGGACATCGGCTGCGAAACGAAAGGACGCGTCTTCGAGGGGCATTCGGGCGCGGTCGGGTGCGATCACTTCCATCACATGAAGGAGGACGTGGCGCTCTTGCAGCGCATGGGCGTAAAAAATTACCGTTTCTCCCTCAATTGGGCGCGCATCATGCCGCACGGCACGGGAAAGATCTCGCAAAGCGGCGTCAATTTTTACCTCGATCTCTTAAAGGAGCTGCGCCGCGCGGGCATCACGCCGTGGGTGACGCTGTTCCATTGGGATTACCCGTACGAATTGCAGCAAAAGGGCGGCTGGATGAATCCCGAGAGCCCGCAGTGGTTCGCCGATTACTGCCGCGTCGCAGCCGAACTGTTCGGCGATCTCGTCGATCGCTATATCCTCATGAACGAGCCGCAGTGCTTTATCGAGCTGGGACATTTCCAGGGCACGCACGCGCCTTTTTGGAAGCTCTCGCGCAGGGAAGTCCTCATGTGCGCGCACAACGTGCTCAAAGCGTTCGCGATGGGCGAAAAGGTCGTCCGCGCCACCGTCAAGCGCCCCGTCAAGATCGGGTTCGCGCAGGCGTTCGGCCCCGTCATGCCCTATACGGACGCCGACGTGGAGACCGCCCGCCGCGAGACGTTCGCCTGCCACGGGGATCTCTTTTCGGGGAGCTTTTGGGCGGAGCCCCTCCTTACGGGGCGGTATCCCGCGGAATATCTCCCCTGGATGCGTGAGAACGGCTTTGAACCGCCAGCGGACGATCTGACCTGCAAGATCGACTTTTACGGCGTGAACACCTATACGGGCAGATATGTCACGACGGGCAAAAACGGCGAGGCGATCCCCGTCGTGCCCAAGCCTTCCGTGCCCAAAACGGATATGCGCTGGGACGTGTTCCCCGACAGCTTGTATTGGGGACCCAAATTTTTGTACGAGCGCTACCGTCTCCCCGTCATCTATACCGAGAACGGCGTCGCGCTCACCGAGTGGAAGACGCTCGACGGTTTGATCAACGACGACTGCCGCATCGATTTCGTCAAGCGCTATCTGCGCGCGCTGCACCGCGCCGCGCAGGAGGTGGAAGTCGCGGGATATTTTTATTGGTCGTTCATGGATAACTTCGAATGGGCGGAGGGCTTCTCCAAAAAATTCGGGCTCGTCCATATCGATTACGATACGCTCGTCCGTACGCCCAAAAAGAGCGCCTTCTGGTACAAAAAGGTCATGGAGAGCAACGGAGAGGAGATCTTCAAATAAGCCCGCGAAGGCAGGGAACACCTGCGGTCTGCCGCGCGCCGTTTGAAAACGGCGCGCGGCTTTGCTTTTTCGGATCCGTCGGCGCCCAAGGGGCATATCGGGATACCAAAAAGAATTTTGCAAAATTCCCGTCAAGCGGTTGACATATCTCCGCCGATATTGTATAATAACAAAGACAATGCCATAGTTTGCCCAAACGGGCATTAGGGATAAAGTCAATTTCATCAAAGGGAGGCTGGATAATGAACGGTTTTGAAGGCCTGCTCCTTGCTATGACGGGTCTGGAGACCGCGCTGCTCATCGTCGCCATCGTGCTTGCGCTCGGCGTCGCCGCAGCCGTGTTCCTGACGCGGTTTTTCCTTGTAAAGGCTGCAAAAAAGAGAGCCGAGCAAAAGCTCGACGAAACGAGCAAGCGCGTGGAGGAGATGCTCTCCGAAGCGCGTGCCGAAGGTAAACGCATCAAAAAAGAATCCATCTTAGAAGCAAAGGAACAGGAATTAAAACGCAGGAACGAATTCGAACAGGAGATGAAGGAGAAGCGCGCCGAACAGCAGCGCATCGAAGTTCGTCTCGCCAAGCAGGAGGACGCCCTCGAACGCAAAGAAAACGAGCTCAATAAAAAGAACGAGTCGCTCGATGCGCAAAAGGAAAATCTTGCAAAACGGCTGGAAGAAGTTTCCAAAAAGCAGGAAGTATTGTCCCATCAGCACGAGTTGATGGTGCAGGAGCTCGAGCGCGTCTCGCAGCTCACCAAAGAGGAGGCGAAAAAGCTCCTCACCGAGGAGATCCTCGACGAGACCCGCCGCGACGTCGCCGTACAGGTGCGCAACCTCGAACAGCAGGCAAAGGACGAGGCGGAGCTCAACGCGAAGAACGTCATCACGCTCGCCATCCAGCGCTGCGCGGCAGATCACGCGTCGGAGACGACCGTCTCCGTCGTGCCGCTGCCCAACGACGATATGAAGGCGCGCATCATCGGGCGCGAAGGGCGCAACATCCGCGCGCTCGAAAACGCCACGGGCATCGAACTCATCATCGACGACACGCCCGAAGTCGTCATCCTTTCGGGCTTCGATCCCGTCCGCCGCGAGATCGCACGTCTTACCCTTGAACGGCTCATCGCCGACGGGCGCATCCATCCCGCCCGCATCGAGGAGACGGTGGAAAAGGTCACCAAGGAACTCGATCAGCAGATCAAAGCCGCGGGCGAGAACGCGATGTTCGAAGTGGGGATCTTTGGGCTGCATCCCGAGCTCATCAAGCTCATCGGCAGGCTCAAATTCCGCACGAGCTACGGGCAGAACGTCTATCAGCATTCCATCGAAGTCGCCAACCTTGCGGGGCTCATGGCGCAGGAGCTGGGGCTGGACGTCAACTTTGCCAAGCGCGCGGGACTTTTGCACGATATCGGCAAAGCCGTCGATCACGAGCAGGAAGGCACGCATATCCAGATCGGCGCAGACCTTGCCAAAAAGTACAAAGAGAACGCGATGATCGTCAACGCCATCATGGCGCACCACGGCGACGTGGAGCCCAAGACCATCGAGGCGGTGCTGGTGCAGGCGGCAGACGCCATCTCGGGCGCACGTCCGGGTGCCCGCCGCGAAACGGGTTCCAACTACGTTAAGCGGCTGGAAAAGCTCGAATCCATCGGCGCAGGGTTCCAGGGCGTGGAAAAATGCTATGCCATCCAGGCGGGCAGAGAGGTGCGCGTCATCGTCAAGCCCGAGCAGGTCGACGACGCCAAAGCGATGTTCCTTGCCAAGGATATCGCCAAAAAGATCGAAGCCGAGCTTGAATATCCCGGTCAGATCAAGGTCAACGTCATCCGCGAATTCAGGAGCGTGGAATACGCAAAATAAACGAACGGAAAAAGACCCCGCTGCACTGCAGCGGGGTCTTTTTCAGCAGCAAGATCGCTTGCCGCAAAGGGCGTATTGGCGCGCGTAGTAGGCTTCCGAGCAGAAATCCACCGCGGTGCAGCCGCCGAATCCGCACGCCTCTTCGGCGGAGGACGTGCAGCATCCCGCGGAAGCGCAGTTACAGCAGCGCCGCGCCGCGCAGGCGGAGGAACAAGGAGAAAAGAGCACGCCGATTGCATGGCAGAGCATGCAGCAGCAGGAAGGACAAGATGCGTTCATCGTTCGACCTCTTTGTAAGATTCGGGCAATGCCCGTGTGCGGGGGAAACGCGCGTTCGCGTTCCCC
>CALVPW010000084.1 GCA_944354085.1 uncultured Clostridia bacterium
TCGCTCGTCGCGCGGATGGCGGCGGCGTGGTGCGCCACGTCCTGCCCCGCGGCGTAGTGCTCCGCGACCACGTATACGTTGCCGTCGTAATCGACGGCGTACCAATGCGCGGAAAGCGGGTTTTTCAACCCGGGATCGATGGAGATGTTCTCCTGCCATTCGGGCGGAACGGGAAAGGGCTCCACCACGTGCACGCGCTCGTCGAATTCGGGATACACGAGCCCCTCGCGGGCGGCGAACCGCCCGTAGCGGCGCGATTGCAGCGTCGCGGGATCGAGCGTTGCCGTCAGCGCGGCGATCTCCTTTTTAGAGAGGAAGGGATTGTCTGCCCATTCCATGAATTCGTACCAGACTTCGGGATCGTTCGCGCGGTTGAGATAGATCTCCTCGTACGCGAAGGTGAGCCCTTTTAAGGGGGTCATCGTCCCGAAGATCTCCCCGCGTTTGTCGATGACGCGCATGCGGCATTCTTCGTAGATCTCGCGCGGGGGCTCCTCGTCGAACCACACGAAGTCCAAAGAGCTCCCCTGAAAGCGCTCCCTGCCCTGATCGCAGCTCTTGAATCCGATGACGCTCGTGCCGCCCAGCGCGTTTTTGACGACGATCTGATCGACGATGCCCGTTTCGGGGCGGTCCTTCCTGCCCGAGACCATCACGATCTCCGCGATGCGGTCGGGACGGAGATAGGACAAGATCTTTTTTTGCGCCACGTCGCGCTGGACCTGCTGCGTGAGCGAAACGACCCAGCCGAACACGTTGTTTTTGTTCTTTTTATAGGGATGGATGCCGAGCGCCAGCCAGACCGCCTCCACCGCGCCGCACTCCGTTTTGCCCGAGCGGTTGCCGCCGAACACCCAGCGGTTTCGTTTTTTGCATTTGTGGAAGGCGATCTGTTTTTTATGCTTTTTCCTGCCCGTGTTGTAACGGGCGAGCGCATCCCCCTCCCGCCGCCGTTTGAGTTCGCGGTCGATCGCAAGGATGCGGTCGGCGATCGCCGCCGCCGTCATTCCCCTAACTTCGTTTTCCTTCGTCAAAATCTGCCCGTCCCCGCCCTTTCGGGCGCGCTATGATAGCGCGTATGAAAGCATTCATTCTCCCCATGTTAGCAGCGATCCTGCTTGCCCTGTTCCCGCCCGCCCCGCTTTCCGCCGCCGCCGAAACGCAGCGCTATGCGGTCGCGCCGACGGAAGACGTTTGGTTTTATGCGGGCGAGCGCGAAGAAGACCGCCTCTTTCTGCTGCCCTGTACCTACTATGTGCGCGTCCTCGAAGAGGGCGAGACCTACTCCGCCGTCGAATACGCGGCGGACGCCGCGCCCTATAAAAAACTTTTGGGATACTGCCGCACCGATCTGCTCCTCTTTGTGGATTTTATCCCCGCGCGCCCCTATCTTGTGCGGGAAGTCACCCTCACCTACCGCCTGCCCGACGCGGGCTCCCTCGGGAGCGAGGAATTTTCCGCCGTGCAGCGCACCTTTGCCTATTACGGCGAACGCACGGAGCGCGGACAACGCTATTATTACGTGTACGACGGCGAGACGTTCGGCTACGTTCCCGCCGACGAGCCCCTCGCGTACGAACGCAACGACGATTACTTGCAGGCGGTCTCTGGCGAGACCGAACAAAGCCCCGCGCCCGAAACGGAGAACGCTTCGCCAAACGGCGTGCAGATCGCCGTCATCTGCGTCGTCTGCGCGGCGGCAGTCGTCGTCGCCGTGCTCGTCCTGCGCGGCAAAAAGCCCCCTCAGTCCGATCCCGACGTATGACGAAAGGCGATGCCCCTGCGGCGGCGGTGCGCGACGAGCGCCCGCTCCCGCCCCGCCGCCAGCCATTTGAGCGCCCGCAAAAAGGGCGAAAAGTCACAAAAGGCTTTTAAGAACGCCTCTTCCGTCCAGCCGCGCACCGAGAGCAGGAACGCCATCTTTTTGAGCAGCGCCGCCTGATGGCGGAAATAGCTGCGCTCCGAACAGGCAAACTGCGCGCCGCCGTACTTTTTTAATTCCCGCTTGCGGCGGAAGTATTTGTATTCGAGCAAAAAGCGCTCCTCTTCGCCGCACGCGCCGATCGCCCCGTCTGCCGCCTCCTTCAACGAAAGAAGGCGGCTCTTCGTCGCCAGCGCCGCCGCGATCTCTTCGGCGAGCGTCAGCGCGTCCCCGCCGCTGCGGAAGGAGAGCATCGCCTTGTTTTCGGCGCTCTGCCCCACCGCCTCCGCCAGCGCCGAAAGATGCGGATAGGCGTATAAGATCGTCTTTGCGTATTCGTATGCCATCTTGTCCTCCTTACGCCTCCCGCCTGACGTGCCGCAAACAATACGAACATTTGTTTGCTTTTTTATCTTATCATGCAATGATGACAGACGGATGCCTCTATGTCAAAAAAATTAAAAGTTTTTTGCGAAGGGCTCCCTTTTCAACTTTTTGGCGCGATGTGATTGAATTTTTTGCGCGCGCGTGTTATAATGGGGATATGGAACTCAAAAAGATCACGGGCTGCGCGCTCGCGCTCGCACTGGCTGCGGGCGTTGGCTGCGCCGCGCTCCCCACACGCACGACCGCCGCGGCAGAGACTTCCGCCGCGCCGCAAACCGAAACGGCGCTCTCCACCGAGAACGCCTCCCTCTTTCTGCCTGCAAGTTACGAAGAGTACCTTCCGCTCAAGAACCCTTCCGACGTTTCCATGAGCGAGAACTACATTGCGATTGCCGACGGGAGCGATCTTTATCTGTATTCGCGCGAAGCGCAAAAATACACCCGCTACCGCCAGACGGACGGAACGATCGCAAAGATCGGCTTCCACGGCGATACGCTCTACTTTGCCGTGCGCGGCGAGGACGCCAGCACGCGTTTTTACCGCTACGATGCCCAAACGGCGGCGGCGGAAGACATGGGGTTCAACTGCTCCACCTTCCTCATCGTCGGCGATACGCTCTATACCGCGGGCAGCGCGGGCGAAGGCACCGCCTTTGCAAAACGCACCTTTACGGCGGACGGCGTGAGCGGCTCCGTCCCGCTCGGGGAGATCGGCAGCAATACGACCCCCTACCTCACCTATGCGAACGGCACCCTCTTTTGCTGCGTGAACGGATTTTTATATTATCCCGTCAACGACGCGTTCGGCGACGAACGGCGCTATAACCTGTGCGACGACGCCTCCAAGAGCGCCAACGTGAGCACCGTCTGTTCGGACGGGACTTTTATCTACTTCTCCTCTTCGATGGGATTGTTCAGAAGAGGCGCGGGTCCCGAAGGAGACGCCGTCCTGCTCTCGGACGCGAGCAAACTCGCCGCCATGAGCTTTTTCGACGGCTCGTTCTACTGCATCGAAGGAAGTTCTGTGCGCGAGGTCGCCGTCTCGGGCGACGGCGCGGCGTTCACCGATTACGAGATCACTTCCGCCTCCGACTCCGTGAACCGCCTTTCGGGCGCGACGGATACGGCGCGCGCGGGAGACCTGCTCGTCACGGCGGATGCGGGCAACAAACGCGTCTCCGTGTACGACCTCGCGGCGGGAACGTATACAGCGATCCCCTGTGCCGAAACGCCCGCGCTCGTCGCAACGGACGGCGAGACGATCGCCTACGCCTCGCAGACGAACGTTTACACCTGCACGGCGGGAGAGACCGCTTTCACCGAAGGAAAGTCCGTCTCGGGGCTGACGATCGAAGGGATCGCCTGCGCCTACGGCAAGACGTACTACGTCGTCTCCAATGGCACGCGCGGCTGCGTCGGCGGGCAGGACGCGCAAGCCAACGGCACGCCCACGGGGCTCGCCGTCGACCTTTACGGCGATCTTTACGTGACGTACAGCGGCGATAAAGCCCGCAAATTTACCGAAGAGGAATTCCTCGCCTCGGGGGAAGGCGCCGATCTTGATTTTTCCGCGCCTGCCGACGCGACCTCGCTCAAAGCCGACTTTAAGGGCAACTTGTACTATCTCTCTGGGGGAAAAGTCTGCAAAAACGGCGCCGCGTTCGCGGCGATCGACGGCAGCAGCTTCGTCTGGACGGAGGACGGTGCGCCGCAGGCGCCCGTCTCCTTCGCGCTCGGCTTTGAGGACGACGAGGTCTACTTCAACTTCGGCGACCGCATCGTCAAAAGCAACGACGGCGCGCTCGAAGGCATCCCCACGCTCGACGAGATCGAAGTGGGCGGCGCGCGCGAAGCGGCTTTCTGCACGCACGATGCGAACGGGCTGCTCGTCGACGTGCCCCAAGGCACCGTAGGCATCGAGACCGACC
>CALVPW010000085.1 GCA_944354085.1 uncultured Clostridia bacterium
CATCGAGTACTTCAACTCGTTATCGTAAATAAGCGGAGGATAGGAACATGGCAGTCAAGAGATATAAACCCACCTCTCCCGCCCGCCGTCTGATGACGGTTCCCGCTTACGGCGAGATCTCCAAGCAAAAGCCCGAGCGCGCGCTTTTGGAAGATCAGCGCAAGTCGGGCGGCAGAAACAATGCGGGCAAGATCACCGTCCGTCACATCGGCGGCGGCAACAAGAGAAAGTACCGCATCATCGATTACAAACGCAATAAAGACGGCGTTCCCGCAACGGTCAAATCCATCCAGTACGATCCCAACCGCAGCGCATACATCGCGCTTTTGGCGTATGCGGACGGCGAGAAGCGTTACATCCTCGCTCCCGTCGGGCTCAACGTCGGCGACAAGGTCGTCAGCGGCACGGGCGCCGACATCAAAGTCGGCAACACGCTGCCCATGACGGAGATCCCCGTCGGTACCGTCATCCACAACATCGAGATGAAGCCGGGCCGCGGCGGGCAGATCGCCCGCGGTGCAGGCGCCGCCGCGCAGCTCATGGCGCGCGAGGGCGACTACGCGACCGTCAAGATGCCTTCGGGCGAGATGCGTCTCATCCCCGCGGTGTGCCGCGCGACCATCGGTCAGGTCGGCAACCTCGAGCACGAGATCATCCGCATCGGCAAAGCGGGCAAGACCCGTCACCTCGGTACCCGTCCCACCGTGCGCGGTTCGGTCATGAACCCCAACGATCACCCTCACGGCGGTGGTGAAGGCAAGTCGCCCGTCGGTCATGCAGGTCCCGAGACGCCTTGGGGCAAGCCCGCGCTCGGTTACAAGACGAGAAAGAAGAAGAACCCGACGAGCAAGTTTATCCTTAAGAGGATCAATTAAGGGAGGATATCATGTCGAGAAGCGTTAAGAAAGGGCCTTATGTCGAAGCCAAACTCCTGGCTCGCATCGAGGCGATGAACGAGGCAAACGAGAAGAAGGTCTTAAAGACCTGGTCGAGAGCATCGACGATCTTCCCCCAGATGGTCGGACACACGATCGCCGTTTACGACGGGCGCAAGCACGTGCCCGTGTACGTGACGGAGGATATGGTTGGCTGCAAGCTCGGTGAGTTTGCTCCCACGAGAACGTTCAAAGGGCACACGGCAAAGACGAGTGCGCCCGGTAAGAAGTAAGGAGACGGAATATGGCGACGAATATGAAGAAGAAGACGGCACGCGTGGAAGAGCGCAGAGAGACGCGCCCCTACGCCGTCGCAAAATACGTCCGCATTTCCCCCTACAAGGTGCGCACGGTGCTCGATCTCATCCGCGGCAAGTCGGTGAGAGAGGCGCAGGCGATCCTCGAGCACAGTGTGAACGGCGGCGCCGCTCCCACCAAAAAGGTGCTGATGAGCGCGGTCGCGAACGCCGAGCATAACCAGGGCATGGACAGAGGCGATCTCTTCGTTGCGGAGTGCTTCGCCAACGGCGGCACGATGCTCAAGCGGATGCAGCCCGTATCCAAGGGCAGAGGTCACGCGATCTTAAAGAGAACGAGCCACATCACGGTGATTTTGGACGTGAAGAAAGCGGAGGGAAATATCTAACATGGGTCAGAAAGTCAATCCTCACGGGCTGAGAGTAGGCATCATCAAGAGCTGGGATACGCAGTGGTACGCCGACAAAAAGGAGTTTTCCGCATATCTCAAAGAAGACCACACCATCCGCACCTATCTCAAAAAGAAGTACTACGCGGCGGCAGTCTCCCGCATCCTCATCGAGCGTGCGGCGGGCAGGATCGTCGTAACGGTGTACACGGGCCGTCCCGGCGTGCTCATCGGCAAAGCCGGCGCGGAGATCGAAGTCATCAAAAAAGAGCTTGCAAAGCTTACCAAGGGCAAGCAGGTGAGCATCAACATCACCGAAGTGCGCAAGCCCGACGCGGACGCGCAGCTCGTTGCCGAGAGCGTTGCCGCGCAGCTTGAAAAGCGTATGGCGTTCCGCCGTGCCATCAAACAGGCGATCGGCAGGACGATGCGCGCAGGCGTCAAGGGTGTGAAGATGCAGGTCAGCGGCCGCCTCGACGGGCGCGAGATCGCAGGCTGCGAGCACTATCACGAGGGGAGCATCCCTCTTCAGACGCTTCGCGCCGACATCGACTACGGCTTTGCGGAAGCGCACACGACGTTCGGCATGATCGGCGTCAAGTGCTGGATCTACAAGGGCGAAGTCCTCAGAGCCGCAAAGAAGGCTGAAGGAGGCAAATAATGTTAATCCCCAAGAGAGTCAAAAGAAGAATGCAGCACCGCCCCAACCTCAAGGGCAGCGCGCAGAAGGGGAACTTCATCGCATACGGTGAATACGGCCTCGTTGCCGAAGAGGCGGGCTGGATCAAATCCAACCAGATCGAAGCCGCCCGTATCGCCATGACGCGTTTCATCAAGCGCGGCGGTCAGGTCTGGATCGATATCTTCCCCCACAAACCCATCACCCGTCACCCCGCCGAAGCCCGTATGGGTTCCGGTAAGGGCAACGTCGAGTTCTGGGTGGCTGCGGTCAAACCGGGGCGCGTGATGTTCGAGATGGCGGGCGTGAGCGAGGACGTGGCGCGCGAGGCAATGCGCCTTGCGGCACACAAGCTCCCCGTCAAGTGCAAGTTTATCAAGAAAGCGGCGGAAGTTCCCGCCGAAAATACCCAGGAAGGCGGTGAAGGCTGATGAAAGGGAATGAATTTCGCAACATGACCGACGTCGAGCTCACGAAGAAGCTCCAGGACCTTAAGAGCGAGCTTTTCAACCTCCGCTTCCGTCACGCTTCGGGACAGCTGGAAAACCCCGTCTCGATCAGAACGTGCAAGCGGGACATCGCACGCGTGAACACCGAACTGCGTTCGCGCCAGGCGAAGTGAGGAGGACAGTATGGAAAGAAATCTGAGAAAAGAAATCGTGGGTGTCGTCGTTTCCGACAAGATGGACAAGACGGTCGTCGTGGCAGTTTCCGAGAAGCGCCCGCACCCGCTCTACAAAAAGACGATCACCTATACCCGCCGTTTCAAGGCGCACGACGAAGCCAACGAGTGCGGCGTCGGCGACAAGGTCCGTATCGTCGAGACGCGCAAGCTCAGCAAGGATAAGAACTGGCGCGTCGCCGAGATCGTCGAGAAGGCGAAGTAAGCGGGAGGAGAAGAAAAATGATACAACCTCAAACGAGACTTAAAGCAGCGGACAACTCGGGCGCAAAAGAGCTCATGTGCATCCGCGTGCTCGGCGGTTCTTTCAGAAGGAGCGGCAACATCGGCGACGTCATCGTCGCGTCCGTCAAAACGGCTACGCCCGGCGGCGCCGTCAAGAAGGGCGACGTCGTGAAAGCGGTCATCGTGCGCAGCTCCAAGGGCATCCGCCGTGCGGACGGCACCTATATCCGTTTCGACGATAACGCAGCCGTCATCATCGATAACCAAAAACAACCCCGGGGGACGCGTATCTTCGGCCCCATCGCGAGAGAACTGAGAGAGAAGGACTACATGCGTATCATCTCCCTCGCTCCCGAGGTCCTGTAAGGAGGCTTCCATGAAGGTCAAAGTCAACGATAACGTGCTCGTGATCACGGGTAAATACAAGGGCAAACAGGGCAAGGTTCTGAAGACTTATCCCGACGATAAAAAGGTCATCGTCGAGGGCGTGAACATCGTGCACAAGCACGAGAAAGCGCGCCGCGCGAACGAGACCAGCAAGATCGTCACGGAGGAAGCTCCCATCGACGTTTCCAACGTCGAAGTCGTCTGCGACAAGTGCGGCAAAGCGACCCGCGTTGCGCACACCGTCATCGACGGGAAGAAGGTCCGCGTCTGCAAAAAGTGCGGCGCTTCTCTCGACAAGGCGTACGTGAAGAAGGTCAAGCAGGCAGCCGCGGAAGAAGAAGCTCCCAAAAAGCGCACGAGAAAGCGCAGCAAGAAGGCGGAAGAAGCCGCACCCGAAACTGCGCCCGAAGGCGAAAAGGAATGAGGGCGGAGGATTAAGTTATGGCAGAGAAAAAGACGGCAGCCAAGAAGGCTGCGGCAACCAAAACGGAGACCGCGGTCACGCCGAGCAGAGTCAAAACGCTCTACGATACCGAGGTCGTCCCGTACCTCATGAAGAAGTTCGGCTACAAGTCGGTCATGCAGGTGCCCCGCATCGACAAGATCGTCATCAACACCGGACTTGGCGACATCAAGGACAACCAGAAGTCCATGCAGATCACCGAGAACGAGCTCAAGCTCATCACCGGTCAAAAGCCCATCTACCGCAAGGCGACCAAATCCGTCGCGAACTTCAAGGTGAGAGAGGGCATGAACATCGGTCTCAAAGTGACCCTGCGCGGCAGAAGGATGTACGACTTCTACGATAAGCTCGTCTCCATCGCGCTGCCCCGCGTGCGCGACTTCCGCGGCGTCTCCGATAAGGCGTTCGACGGCAGAGGCAACTACGCGCTCGGGCTCAAAGAGCAGCTCATCTTCCCCGAGATCACGTACGATCAGGTGGAGAAGATCCGCGGTATGGACGTGTGCATCGTGACCACGGCGCAGACGGACGAAGAGGCAAGAGAGCTTTTGAGAGCACTCGGCATGCCCTTCAAGAAGTAAGGAGAAGCAGACATGGCAAAGAAGTCAATGATCAACAAACAGCAAAAAACGCCCAAGTTCTCGACGAGAGCGTATACGCGCTGCTCCATTTGCGGGCGTCCCCACGCGGTGCTGCGTAAATACGGGATCTGCCGTATCTGCTTCCGCGAACTCGCCTACAAGGGTCAGATCCCCGGCGTGAAGAAATCGAGCTGGTAAGGAGGCAGAACATGACGGATCCTATCGCAGATATGCTCACCAGAATCAGAAACGCGCTCACGGTCAGAAAGGAGACGGTGGAAGTGCCCGCCTCCAACATGAAGCGGGAGATCGCCCGCATCCTTCTCGAAGAAGGATACGTGAAGGACGTGAAAGAGGCAGAGGACGGCTACAACGGTAAGCTCGTGCTCACCTTAAAGTACACGGAAGACG
>CALVPW010000086.1 GCA_944354085.1 uncultured Clostridia bacterium
CCCGCGTCGGGTGCGTACAGCGCCACGTTCTCGGTATTGCCCGACGAGAGGCGGAACACCTCGACGGGGAGCCCTTGGAGGGAGGGATACGCGGCGAGCGTCTCTTTGTCGTAAAAAACGGCGACGAGCCCGTACGCGCACTTCTCCCGCGCGGCGGCGACAAACGCGTCCGTCTCCGCCGCGGTACGGAGCGCGGGCAGCGGCGCGCCCGTGAGCGCGTCCAAAAGGTTCTCGAACGCCTCGGGCGAGGCGTCGCCCCCGCCTGCGGGCAGCACCGCCCGCACGAATCCCTTTAAGTATTCCTTCCCGCGGAAACGGGAGAGATTGTATTCGAAAACGACGGTCTTTTTCAGATCGCTCTTCAAAAATTTGAGCTCGCGCGCGCCGTTGAAATACATGAGGTCGAGCCCGCCCGCATGCATGGAAAGATGCGGCGAAAGCGGTTTGACGGGCGCGGCGTCCAGCTGCGCCGCGTCCAGCGTGAAGAGCGGACGGCGGTTGCCCATGCCGAAGGGTTCCAATCGCGCAAGTTCGTGCGCGACGCGGTCATGGTCCTCCCCTTCGCCGACAATGTACAGCTTAGAGGCAAAATCCTCGCGCGAATAGTGCGCGCCGATATACGCGTCGAGCGCGGCTTTCAGACGGGGGAAATTTTCCGCCGATACGTTGACGCCCGCCGCCTGCGCATGTCCGCCGAATTCTTCGATGTATTGCGAACAGGCTTTGAGCGCCTCGAAGATGTTCACGTTCTCCACGCTGCGGGCGCTGCCGCGCAGCATATCGCCGCGGCGCACGAACAACAGCGTGGGACGGGAAAATTCTTCGGCGATGCGGGCGGCGACGATACCGACGAACCCCGCGTTCCAATGCTCGGCAGCCAGCATCACCACGTTGCCGTACGCCCCCTCGGCGCGGATGCGTTCGACCGCCTGCGCGTACAGCTCGTCGCACGCGCGCTGGCGTTCGCCGTTGTAGAGGTTGAGTTTTTCCGAAAGAGCGGCGATCGCCTCCTCGTTCTCCGTGGTGAACAGATCGAGCGCGGCGTGCGCGTCCCCCATCCTGCCCGCCGCGTTGATGCGCGGCGCGATGGTGAAAGCGAGCGTCTGCGACGTGATCTCCGCCGTCTTGCCGAGCAGCGCCTGAAAGGCGGGGCGGGGATGCGAACGGATGCGTTCGAGCCCTTCGGCGACGATGTCGCGGTTCTCGTCGACGAGCGGAACGCTGTCCGCCACCGTCGAGAGCGCCGCAAAATCGACGAGCGCCATCGCCTTTTCGCCGATGAGCGCCTGCGCGAGCTTGAACGCCACGCCCGCGCCGCACAGATTATCGTAAGGGTAGTCGTCTTTGAGTTTGGGATTGACGGTGATGCAATCGGGCAGGCGGTCGGGCAGCTCGTGGTGGTCGGTGACGATCACGTAAGCGCCCTGTTCCTTGGCGTATTCCACCTCGTCCGCATTGGAGATGCCGCAGTCCACCGTAACGATTAGATCGGGCAGGAATTCGTCGAAGATCTTATCGAGCGCGGCGACGCTCATGCCGTACCCCTCCGCCCGCTCGGGCACGTACAAGTACGGTTCGATGCCGAAGATGCGCATCGCGCGGGAGAGCACCGCCAGCGCGCCGATTCCGTCTGCATCGTAATCGCCGAACAGCGCCACGCGCCAGCCTTCGTCGCGCGCACGCGTGATGAGCGCGGCAGCCTCCCGCATCCCCCGCATCAAAAAGGGCGAAAGGAAGTGCTTGCGCGAGGGCGTGAGGAACGCGCGCATCTTGTTTTCCGTCGTCATGCCGCGCGCATACAAAAGGCGCGCCGTCGTTTTGGTGATCCCCAGCGACGCCGCCAGCTGTGCGACCGCGCTTTCTTCCTCCGCGGTCAGTTGAAATTCGCGCACGAGCTTTTTCATATCCGATCCTTACGGTATTCCCGTTTTACGTCCGTTCCACACGTTCAGACGGTGCAAAAACGGCGGGAGATCTTCCCGCCGTCTGATAAAAACCTTGTTATTCGCCGCGTTTGCGCGCCTTTGCCGAAGGATGGCGCGTACGCTTTGCATTGACTTTGTCGAACCCTGCCTTCACGCGGGTGTGCAGCGCGGGCGCAAACAGCATCGCGGAGTATGCAGCCGCGGCAACGGGCACCAATGCCCCCGCCAACACGATCGCCCCGCCGCCCGCAAACAGGCACGCTGCGCATACGGCGAGAATGCCCAGCGCTGCCCCCGCAAGCGCGAGGACGGCTTTGTCCGTCGTGCGGCACGTCTCTCCCACCGCTTCGCCGGCGGAGAGCGCGGAGAGCGCGGGATCTTTCGCCTGCTCGCGCAGCTTCATGCAGCGGACCAGCCACAGGCACAGCGACGCAGCCGCCGCGATCGCCGCGTACAGCCACGGCGCGAACGCATACACGGGCACGCGGGTCACCGCAAAGAAGGCGAGCGTCAAAAGCACGTCGTGCACGGCGGCGGTGAGCCCCGTGAGGGCGCACCCGATGCCGAAGCGGATGCCCGTATACACGAGCGCCACGACGACGCCGACGGCGATCCCCACCGCGGCACGCCACAAAGGCTCGGAGAAACGTTCCGCCGCGAGCGTATGCACGGAGACGCTGACCTCGGCGCCGCTTTCGAACTGCGCCTCCGCCACCGCCGTGCGGATGTCGTCCGCCGCGGCTTGCAGCGCTTCCGCCGAGACGCTTTCTTCGAACACATAGCGGAGCGTAAAGTCGTTCCCCGTGGGATAAAAGCTCGTCTGCGTGTTGCTCGTGGGATCTGCCTGCCCCTCGAGCGTGAGTGCTTCTTCGTACGAGACGCCGTTCGCGGCAAACGCGTTCTCGCTCGCCGAACGCAGCGTCTCCTTGTGCGCGTCGGAAAGTTCGACGACGATGTTGTAACGGATATCCACCGTTTTGCCCGCCATACGGTCGGGCGAGGTGTTGAATCCGAGAAGTGCGAACAATACGATGCCGGCAATGATGACCGCGGCGGAGACCGCCAGCCACACGGCGAAGAGTTTGGAACGCTTATTCATCTTCGATCTCCTCCCGCTTGAAGTTGCCGAGCTTGCCGCTCTTTTTGCTCAGCGCCGCCATCATCGCCCACGTGAAGCGGTTGAACAGCAGCACGCCGAGCCCCGAGAAGACCGCCGTGAGCCCCATCACGAACGCCGCCGTTTGGATGCCGGGCAGCGCGATCGCATACACGAGGAACGCAAAGACCACCACGACGATATGCAGGTCGATGAGCTTCCACAGGCACTTTTTATACCCCGTTTTGACGGAGGACGCGTACGTTTTGCCGAGCGCGTACTCCTTGCGCGCGGCTTCGAACGTCATGGCGTTGCCCGCGCTCAGCATGAGGGACGTAAAGAGGAAGGCGACGTACGTTTCCACGCTCAGATACAGGAACGGGATCGCCCAAACGCACAGCAGCGTGCATGCCGTAAAGAGCAGATAGGTATAGAGCTGCGCGAACGCCAGCGCGCGGTAGCGTACGAAGAAGAACGCCATCATCGCCACGAACACGACGCCGTACGAGATATACAGCCACATGAGCGCGTTCTCGCCGTACCCTGCGGGGATCTGCAGCGCGTCGCCCGCGGTGAAGGAAAGATCGTTCGTTCCGCCTTGGATGGCGCTGTCCAATAAGATCGCCGTCACATTCGCCGTTTCACCCGTGTAGCTGCCGCTGATATACAGATCGTCCGCAACGGGTTCGCCGATCGTGAGCGAAAGGATCGCCGTATCGCCGACGTAAAAATACAGATAATTGGTGGTGGAAGTGCCCGACTCGGAGTCGGTGCTGCCCGCCGACGCAGTTGCCTTGGCGATCGCCTCGCGCCCCGCATCGGTGAAATGCACCGCAAGATAATGGGTGCCGCCGCCCGCAGCCGAAGAAACGGACTTCACGTAATCGGCGACCGTTTCGCCGCGTTTGATGGAAAAGGCGTCCGTCGCCGCGTCTTCCGACGTGCCGTAGCGGATGCTCAGTTCCCCCGTAAAGACAAGGCGGCTGAGCGCGTAATATTCGTTCTCCATCATGGCGGGAAGGAAGACTTCGACGGTGTAATCGTCGCGTACGGAGACGCGCGCGCCGTCCACGTTGAGGCGCGCCACGCGCGCGGCGAACATCTCCTTGGCGGATGCGAACGCCGAAGCAAAACTTTCGAGCACGGCACCCTCTTCGTCGCAGGCGGTCTCCACCTCCAGATAGAGCGTGCCACCCTGATACGCGCGGTATTTTGCCTCGTACTTTGCGCGCTCCGCTTCGTCTGCAATGCCCGCAAGCTCGTTCTCATACGTCTCGGCAGAGATCACGCCCTCGGGATAATATACCGCGGAGTATCCGCCGCCGTTGTATGTTGCGTTCGCGCCGTATTCCGCCCCGAGATCTGCATCCTTTTTGGTCAGATCGAGAATGGAACTGAACGTATACATGCCGTTCTCGCCGTAATTGAACGACGCGACGCAAATAAAGCATAAAAGGGCGATCAGCAGCGTATAAAGCGCCAACAAAAACGCCGATTTTTTCTTGCCCATTGCCTCCTCCTATATCGTGAACGGGGAATGCCCAAATGATATTCGGAAAATTCTCACTCCAAATTATTATATAGAAAAAGGGCGTGTCCGTCAAGCCGAAACACGCCGCTTTTGTAAATTTTTCGCCTAATTTTCGCGCGAACGGCGCGCTGCGAGCACGTGCATCGCGCATTCGATGCGCTTCTTCATCATCGCGCAAGTCATCTCGTACGGCTCGTTGATATCGCCGTTGTAGTGGTAGTTGTTCGCGCTGCAGCCGCCCGAGCAGATGAACTTGGCAAAACAGTTTTCGCACTTTTTCCGCGTGAAGAGGCAGGACGCGGCGAACGTACCGCGGATGGCAGGATCGAGTTTGCCCTCGAACACGTTCCCCATGCGCCATTTTATATCCCCCGCGAACTGATGGCAGGGATAGATATCCCCGTTCGGAACGACGGAGAAATACTCATTGCCCGCCCCGCACGCCGAAACGCGCTTTTGCAGACAGGGACCGCCCTCGAGATCGACGTGGAAATGGAAGAACAAGAACCCCTTCCCCTCCGCTTCGCGGCGGATGTACGCATCGCAGAGTTTTTCGTACTCGCGTTCGATCGCGGGCAGGTGCTCCTCTTTGATCGTAAGGTCGGGAATGTCGGTGACGACGGGTTCGAGGGAGATGCAATCAAAGCCCTCGTCGGCGAGGAAGAGCACGTCCTTGGAAAAATCGAGATTTTTTGCCGTGAACGTCCCGCGGACGTAGTAATGCTTGTCCCCGCGGATGCGGACGAATTTTTTGATCTTTTCGATGACCGCGTCAAAGCTGCCCTGCCCCGAGACCGTCTTGCGGACGGCGTCGTGCACCTCTTTTCTGCCGTCGAGCGACAACACGACGTTCTCCATCTCGGCGTTCAAAAACGCGATGGCGTCGTCGTTGAGCAAGAGCCCGTTCGTCGTCGTCGTGAAAAGAAAGCGTTTGCCGCGCTTTGCCGCCTCCGCCTTGGCATAGGCGACCGTCTCTTTGATGACGCCGAGGTTCATGAGCGGCTCGCCGCCGAAAAAGTCGACTTCGAGCACCTTGCGCTGCCCGCTCTCGCGGATGAGGAAGTCGATCGCCGCCTTGGCGGTCTCGAGGCTCATCATCTCGCGCACGTTGTGATACGCGCCCTCGTCCGCAAAGCAATAGAGGCAGCGGAGATTGCAGTCGTGGCAGATGTGCAGGCACAGCGCCTTGACCTCGCCCGACTTCATGGGCGCGGTCTTGGGCTCTTCGGCAAAAAGGAGCCCCTCTTTTTTCAGCCCCTCGATATCGGCGAGCGTCTCTTTGAGTTCTTCATCCGAAAGTTCGACCGCCTCGCCCTGCAAAAGGCGCGCCGTCGCCTCGTCGCACGTGTGCAGCGCGCCGCTGCCCGTATCGTATGCGTAATATGTATCGTGATAACGGAATACGTGTACCATATCTCTCCTTAAAAGACGCAAAAACAAGGAGCCGCGCAAACGCGCCGCTCCCCTTCTTGCAAAAAGGCTCGCTTACTTTCTCTCGCCTTCGATGCGCTCCTCTCTCGTGACGCGCTCGCAGGACTGGTTGCCGACGGTGCAGCTCGTCTTGCAGGCGGACTGGCAGGTGCTCCTGCATTCGCCGCAGCCCGTGATCTTTTTTGCCTGAGGTTTTGCAATCGTACGAATCATAACCGTTCTCCTCGTTTTGTTTTTTTCTATTATACAATGCCGCGCAAAATTTTGCAACTAAAATTCGGACATTTTCGCGCCGAGGCTCATTCCTTGCGCAGTTTTACCCCCGCAAGCGCCCCGAGCCCGCCCAAAAGCGCGCACGCAAAGAGCTCTACGGCAAACAGCCATGTGCAGGAAAACGCGCCCGCCACCGCCGCGAACAGGAGCATGG
Organism: uncultured Clostridia bacterium; assembly: GCA_944354085.1. Taxonomy (GTDB): domain Bacteria; phylum Bacillota; class Clostridia; order Christensenellales; family Borkfalkiaceae; genus Gallimonas. Next base: position 6,411 of record CALVPW010000086.1, read on the forward strand.
TGACGACGGCGCCGACCGCTCCCGCCGCCGCGCCCTTGAAGAGCGCGCGCTCCCGCCGCACGAACAGCAGCGGGAACAAGAAACTGCCCGCACAGCGGATGACCCACGCCGCAGCCGTCACCGCGCCGTCCTGCGGAGCGTACGCCCGTACGAATACGGCGACGAGCGACATTGCCGCCAGACAAAAGACCGCGTAAAACAGTACCGAAAGCGTGACCTCGCGCACGCACCGTCCCAAAAAACTTTGCATATCCCCCTCCGTTCTCCCTTTCTATATAATGCGCGGCGGGGAAAAGATATGAAAAAAGCTCCCCTCGGGGAGCTTTTCGATGGTTTTTTAGTCTTTCTTCTCTTCTGCGTCTTTTTCTGCCTCGGCAGGCGTTTCGGCGGGTGCTTCGGGCGTCTCGGCAGGTGCTTCGGCGGAAACTTCGGGCGTTTCGCCGTTCTTTTCGGCTTCCTTCGCCTCTTTTTCTGCCTTGCGGCGGGCTTCCGCCTCCTCGCGGGCGATCTGGGTGGGACCCTTTGCGTCCGTCTGGGCGATGAGTTCCTTATCCATCTTGATATAGGACTTGCCCGCAGATTCGCTGCCCGTTTCGATGATCACGGTGTTGTCGTCGCACACTTCCACGACGATGCCGCAGATGCCGCCCGCCGTTTTGACTTTGTGACCGGGACGGATAGCTTCGAGCTGCTCGATGTACTCCTTTTGGCGCTGTTTGTTCTTTCTTCCCGAGAAGAACATCCATGCAACGAACGCGACAACGATAATGACGACGAGAACGATCACCACGATATTACTGGTATTGTTTGGATCCTGCGTCGTTTCTGCCAGCAATGAACGGAACATACTTTTCTCCTTTTCCCCGTTGGGGTATAAACATGATACATTTTTTCGGCAGGTTTGGCAAGCGATTTACGGAAGTTTTTTCCATTTCACCGAAATTTTACACGCCTCCGCCGCCAAAAAACGGCAAATATCGCTCAACGCGCGTCCGCTTCCTGTTTTTTGTAAAATTCGCGCACGTAATCTTTGACGTATCCGCCGAGGATGCTCTCGCGCAAGCCGCGCATGAGGCGGTGCAGATAGGCGATGTTGTGCAGCGAGAGCAGCATGCCGCCCGCCATCTCGCCCACGTTGACGAGGTGACGCAGATACGCCTTGGTATAGTTGCGGCAGCAGTAACAGTCGCATTCGGGATCGAGCGGCGTAAAGTCCTCCTTGTACTTCCCGTTGCGGACGACGACTTTGCCGCGGGAGGTGAGCGCCGTACCGTTGCGCGCCACGCGGGTGGCGAGCACGCAGTCGAACATATCGACGCCGCGCAGCACTCCCTCCACCAGACAGTCGGGCGAACCGACGCCCATCAGATAGCGGGGAACGTCTTCGGGCAGGGCGGGACGGATGGCTTCGAGCATCTCGTACATGAGCGGCTTGGGTTCGCCCACCGAAAGACCGCCGATGGCGATGCCGTGTTTGACGTAAGGCAGGCAGCGGCGCACGCTTTCGAGACGCAGATCGCGGTAAAAATTCCCCTGAACGATGGGGAACAGCGCCTGTTCGGGCGCGGGATGCGCGGCGGCGCAGCGTTCCAGCCAACGGCCCGTGCGCTCCATCGCCGCCTTTGCCTGTTCGTACGTATAGCCGTACTCGGAGCACTCGTCGAACGCCATGACGATATCCGAGCCGAGATTGTGCTGGATGCGCATGGCAAGTTCGGGCGTGAAGGTGTGATAGCTCCCGTCCACGTGGGAGGAGAACGTGACGCCGCTGTCGGTGATCTTGTTCAGCGAGGCGAGCGAAAAGACCTGGAACCCGCCGCTGTCGGTGAGGATGGGACGGTCCCAGTTCATGAACTTGTGCAGCCCGCCCGCGCGGCGGATGAGCTCGTCGCCGGGGCGCATGTACAGGTGATACGTGTTGGACAGAACGATCTGCGAGCCGATCTCTTTGAGGTCTTTGGGAAGCACCCCCTTGACCGTCGCCTGCGTGCCGACAGGCATGTATACGGGCGTTAAAATATCCCCGTGCGGCGTGTGGAACACGCCCGCCCGCGCACCCGTTTCGGGGTCGACTTTTTGAAGTTCAAAAGAAAAATATTCGTTGTTCATAGGATGAAAAAGATACGGACGTCAATGACCGAAGCAAACCCGCAAGCGCGGCAAAGAGATGCGACGCTTATACTGCAAAATGAGGATCGGAGAAGCGAGCAGGTCGAGGAGCGAGCGGAAGCCGCGAGGGAGTTTACTCAGACGTAAATGACCGAAGCGGACCCGCAAACGCGACAAAGAGATGCGACGCTTATACGATCATCATCGCGTCGCCGAAGGAGAAGAACCGATACCCCTCCCCCACCGCCGTCTCGTACACGTGCAGCATCTCCTCGCGGGAGCAGAGCGCGGAAACGAGCATCAGGAGCGTGCTCTCGGGCAGATGGAAATTGGTGATGAGCGCGTCCACGCACTTAAAACGGTACGGGGGATAGATAAAGATCTCGGTATTGCCTTTGCAGGGGCGCAGAAAGCCGTGTTCGTCGGCGACCGTCTCGACCGTGCGGACGGAAGTGGTGCCCACGCAGACGACGCGCCGCCCCTCCCGTTTGGCGCGGTTGACGATCGCCGCCGCCTCCTCGCTCACCTCGTAATACTCGGAATGCATTTTGTGGTCGAGGACGTTCTCCTCCTTGACGGGACGAAAGGTCCCCAGCCCCACGTGCAGCAGCACTTCGGCGATCTCCACCCCCATCGCGCGGATGCGCTCCAACAGCGCGGGCGTAAAATGCAGCCCCGCCGTGGGCGCCGCCGCCGAGCCGTTCTCGCGGGCGTACACCGTTTGATAACGCTCGGGATCGGAGAGCTTTTCGTGGATATAGGGCGGGAGCGGCATCGTGCCCGCGCGGGACAATACGTCCTCGAACGCGCCCTCGTAAAAAAAGCGGACGTGACGCTCGCCCGAATCGGTGATGCCCGTGACTTGCAGCGAGAGCTCTTCGTTGACGGTGAGCTTTGTCCCGATACGGCATTTTTTGCCGGGGCGCACGAGCACCTCCCAATCGTTGAGGTCGAGGCGTTTTAATAGCAGCACTTCGACCGCGCCGCCGTGCTCGGTATGCGCGTACAGCCGCGCGGGCAGCACCCGCGTGCGATTGACGACGAGCACGTCGCCCTGTTTGAGATAGTCCGTGATGTCGCGGAAAATGCGGTGTTCGATCGTCTTCGTATCCCTGTGATACACCAACAGCCGCGAACTGTCGCGCGGGTCGGCGGGCGTCTGCGCAATGAGCGCTTCGGGAAGATCGTACCAAAAGTCAGATTTTTTCAGCATACCATGTCCGCCTTCAATCGTCAAAAACAGAGAGCTGCGCCCTGTTCGACGCAGGCATTTTTACGCCCATGTGTTCGTAACCGCCTTTGAGGCATACCCTGCCCCGCGGCGTGCGGGCGATAAACCCGAGCTGCATGAGATAGGGCTCGTACACGTCCTCGATGGTGTTCACGTCCTCGTTGATGGTCGCGGCGATGGTATCCAGCCCCGCAGGGCCGCCGTTGAACTTATGGATGAGCGCGCGCAGCAGGTTGCGGTCGGTCTCGTCCAGCCCCAGCTCGTCGATCTCCATTTTGGCGAGCGCGCGGCGGGCGTCCTCCTTTGTCACGGCGCGGCTCCCCGAAACGGCGGCGAAATCGCGCACGCGCTTTAAGAGGCGGTTGGCGATACGCGGCGTCCCGCGGGAACGGCGAGCGATCTCATGCGCGCCCTCTTCCTCGACGGCGATGCCCAGCGTCCGCGCCGAACGGCTGACGATGCGTTTGAGCTCCTCGGGCGTGTACATATCGAGACGGCACATGATCCCGAAGCGGTCGCGCAGCGGCGAAGAGAGCATCCCCGCGCGCGTCGTCGCCCCGATGAGCGTGAATTTTTTCAAGGAAAAACGGATATTGCGCGCCGAAGGGCCCTTCCCCACGATGATATCGAGCGCGTAATCTTCCATGGCGGAGTACAAGATCTCCTCCACGGCATGGTTGAGGCGGTGGATCTCGTCGATGAAGAGCACGTCCCCCTCGTTGAGGTTGGTGAGGATGGCGGCAAGGTCGCCCGCACGTTCGATGGCGGGCCCGCTCGTGAGCTTGATCTGCGTGCCCATCGTATTGGCGATGATGTGCGCGAGCGTCGTTTTGCCGAGCCCGGGAGGCCCGTACAGCAGCACGTGGTCGAGCGCCTCGCCGCGCGCCTTCGCCGCCTGCATATAGACGGACAAGTTTTCCTTGACCTTATCCTGCCCGACGTACTCTTCCAGCGTTTTGGGGCGAAGGACGTTCTCTTCCGCGTCGTACTCCCCTTTGCTGCTCGAAAGCAGCCTCTCCTCTCCGAATGCGTCCATGCGTCACATCCCCCTCAGCGCCATGCCGATGATCTCTTCGATGCTCTTTGCGCCCGCCGCTTTGGCGCGCTCGACGGCGCGCGCGCTCTCCTGCTTGTTGAAGCCGAGGTTCATGAGCGCGGCGACCGCGTCGTCGTCCTCCTGCGTTTTTGTGAGGACGGGTGCGGACATGCCCCCCTCGGAAGTGCCGATGATCTCGTCGGCGGAGATCTTGCCGTGCAATTCCAAAATGATGCGCTCCGCCGTCTTTTTGCCCAGCCCCTTGACGGCGGTCAGACGCTTGACGTCCGCCGTGTAGATCGCCTCCGTGAGGTCGGCGGGGCGCATGGACGAGAGCGCCGCGATCGCCATCTTCGCGCCCACGCCCTGTACGGACGTCAGGCGGAGGAAGAGCTCCTTTTCTTTGAGATCGGCAAATCCGAACAGCGCGACGCCCTGTTCGCTGACTTGCAGATAGGTGTACACCTCCCCTTCCTCCCCGGGGCGCACGCCCGAAAGCGCGGAAAACGCCGCGCCCGAGCAGACGACCTCGTACCCGACGCCGTTCACGTCAAGGATCACGTATTCGGGCTGAAGCGACAGCACCCTGCCGCGTAAATATCCGATCATGGAGACCTCCGTCAAAATTCATTTTCGCGGGACGCGCAAGCCGCCCCGCTCACCTTACGCCGAAGAGCACGCCGAACCGACTGGTGAACGCATGGCAGAGCGCCACGCCGAGCGCATCGGCGGCGTCGTCGGGACGGGGCGGTTTGGGAAGGCGGAGATGCGCCGCGACGACGCGCTGCATCTGCCCCTTGTCCGCGCCGCCGTACCCCGTGAGCGCCTGCTTGATCTGATTGGGCGTATATTCGAAGATGCGACCGCACCGCTTGTTGCAGGTGAGCAGCATCACGCCGCGCGCCTGCGCCACGGCGATACCCGTCGTCACGTTTTTGCTGAAAAACAGCTCTTCCATCGCCGCTTCTTCGGGACGGAATTTATCGAACAGGGCGTTGACGCCCTCTTCGAGGATGCACAGCCGCACGGCAAGATTTTCGCTCGGCGGCGTTTTGACGACCCCGTAATCGACGGCGGTACAGTTGCCGCGGGCGTCCTTATCGATCACGCCGTAGCCCATCGTACCGATGCCGGGATCGAGTCCGAGAATGATCATACGCATATTTTACCGCAAAAGGCGGCGCTCTGTCAATAAAAAACGCCCCGCCGCCCGCGCGCCGCAAAAAAACGGTTGCATTGCGCGGAAAAATCATGTATACTGTAAAACACCGTTCACGGCGCCCGCGGGCGCGGCGGGGCATCCCCGCACGCCGCTTTGTAAGCGGTCCGTGGAATTTCGGTCCGGAGGTATTGTATGAAACTTTGGGAAGGCAGGTTCGATGCGCCCACCGCGGCAGACGCGGACGCGTTCAACGAATCGCTCTCGTTCGATAAAAAACTGTGGCGGGCGGATATCACCGCGTCCGTCGCACACGTCACCATGCTCGGCAAGAGCGGCATCCTCACCGAGGAGGAATCCGAGACCATACGCGCGGGACTGCACGCCATTTACGAGGACATCGAGCGCGGTGCGCTCGTCATCCAAGGCGCCGAGGATATCCACTCCTTCGTCGAAAACGAGCTCGTCGCCCGCGTGGGACAGGTGGGCAAAAAACTGCATACCGCCCGCTCGCGCAACGATCAGGTGGCAACGGACATGCGCCTTTACGTGCGCGCTTCCGCCGACAAAGCCATGGCGCTCATCAAAGACCTCATCGGCGCCCTGCTTGCCCGCGCCAAGGAGAGCGTGGGCTACGTGATGCCGGGCTTCACCCATCTCAGAAAGGCGCAGCCCATCAACTGCGCGCAATATTTCAACGCCTATTCGGAGATGTTCCTGCGCGATCTCGATCGCTTTGCCGCCCTCAGAAAGCGCATGAACGTGATGCCCCTCGGCAGCGCCGCCCTGGCGGGCACCTCGTGGCCCATCGACCGCGAAGTCACCCGCACGCTTTTGGGGTTCGACGAGATGTCGCAAAACTCCCTCGACGCCGTTTCCGACCGCGACTTCGTGGCGGAATACCTGTTTGCGGCGTCCCTTGCGATGGCGCATCTCTCCCGCCTGTGCGAGGACACCATTTTGTACACGTCGGACGAGTTCGGGTACTGGAACATTCCCGACGCCTACTCGACGGGCTCCTCCATCATGCCGCAGAAGAAAAACCCCGATATCTGCGAGCTCGTCCGCGGCAAAACGGGACGGGCGTACGGGCATCTTATGGGCATCCTCACAACGATCAAGGGCATCCCGCTCGCCTACAACAAGGATATGCAGGAGGATAAAGAACCCTTCTTCGATACCGAGAAGACGCTGTTCGACTGCCTCTCCATCTACACCGCCATCGTCAGAACGCTCACCCTGAACGTGAACGCCATGTTCGAAGCGGCGGGCGGCGGCTACGCCACGGCGACGGACGTTGCCGACTACCTTGCAAAGCGCGGCATCCCCTTCCGCGACGCGCACGCCGTTACGGGAAAGCTGGTGCGTTACTGCATCGAAAAAGGCAAAACGCTCCCCTCCCTCTCGCTCGAAGAGTTCCGCGCGGCGAGCCCCGTCTTTGAAGCGGATATCCTGAAAACAGTGACGACGCGCGCCTCCGCCGAAGGCAGGAATTCGGTGGGCGGCTCCTCGACGGAAGCGGCGAAAGCGGGCATCGCGTCCATCAAAAAACGGCTGAAAAAATATCCCGTGTGACGGTCTCGGCGGGCGGAGCGATATGCTCCGCCCGTTTTTTTGTTATATTTATACATTTATGCCGCCGTTATGCGTGCTTTTTTGCATATTTTTGATCAAATTTTCAAAACATTCCGCAAGCGCTTGACACGCGCGCGTATTTATAATAAAATAGAAAGAACATACGATATTCACCCAAGGGGGAACGCTTATGAAAAAGATCGGAGCGGAAATTCTCATCGAATGCCTCAAAGAGCAGGGCGTGACCACCGTATTCGGATACCCGGGCGGCACGGTCCTCGACATTTACGACGCACTCTACCGCGACGGCACCATCGAACACGTGATCACCTCGCACGAGCAGGGCGCGGCGCACGCCGCCGACGGCTGGGCGCGCGTCACGGGCAAAACGGGCGTCGTGATCGCCACGAGCGGACCTGGCGCTACCAACCTCGTTACGGGCATCGCCACCGCCTATATGGACTCCGTTCCCATGGTCGCCATCACGGGCAACGTGGGCGCCAGCCTGTTGGGACGGGATTCCTTCCAGGAAGTGGATATCTTCGGCATCACCCTGCCCATCACCAAACATAACTATATCGTGAAAGACGCGAGCGAACTTGCGGGCGTCGTCCGCGAGGCGTTCCGCATCGCCAATTCGGGAAGACGCGGTCCCGTGCTCATCGATATTTTGAAGAACGTCCAGAGCATGGAAGCCGAATACGAGCCGCAAAAGCCTGTTGCGGTGCATCCAAAGAGCGTGCCCGCGCTCGCCCTCGAAGGGGCGGCGAAAGCGCTCGGCGCCGCGCTAAGGCCCGTCATCATGGTGGGCGGCGGCGCGATCGCCGCAGACGCCTCCAAAGAGGTCGTCGCCCTTGCCGAAAAGCTGGACGCGCCCGTCGTCTCCACGCTGATGGGGCTGGGGGCGTTCCCCGCGTCCCATCCCCTGTTCATGGGGATGATCGGCATGCACGGCACCGCGACGGCGGCGAAACTGTGCATGGAGAGCGACTGCATCGTCGCGCTCGGCGCGCGTTTTTCCGACCGCGTCGCCCTCAACCGCGACAAATTCGCGCAAGGCAAGACCGTCATCCATATCGATATCGACGAAGCGGAGATCGATAAGAACGTCGCCGCGACCTATCCCGTGCTCGGCGACGTGAAAGAGGCGCTCGTCACCCTCGTTCCCATGCTCAAAGCCGTGCGCCGCCCGTTTGCCGAAGAGGCAAAGGCGCTCCGCGCGCAGGAAAAAGCCAACGCCGACGCGCCGGAACTCGGGCACCGCGTGCTCATCGAAGCGGCGAAGCTCGCGCCCAAAGACGTGATCGTCGCCACCGACGTCGGGCAGCATCAGATGTGGACGGCGCAGTACTTCCCCATCGAAAAGCCCAGAACGCTCTGCACGAGCGGCGGGCTCGGCACGATGGGCTACGGGTTGGGCGCAGCCATCGGCGCGGCGAAAGCGACGGGCAGGCACGTCATCCTCGTGACGGGCGACGGGTGCTTCAACATGAATCTCAACGAGCTCTCCACCGCCGTGACGGAAGAGCTGCCCATCACCATCCTCCTCATGAACAACCGCGCGCTCGGCATGGTGCGCCAATGGCAGAAGCTCTTTTACGGCAACCGCTTCTCGCAGACGAACATCCGCAAGCGGACGGATTATGTAAAATTTGCCGAGAGCTTCGGCGCGATGGGGCTCGTCATCGAAAAGGACGAGGACATCGTCCCCGCCCTGACCACGGCGTTCGCAACAAAGACGCCCGTGCTCGTCGACTGCCGCATCTCCAACGACGAAAACGTGCTGCCCATGATACGCCCGGGCGCCACGTACGATACCATCATCACGAAATGGGAGGAGAAATAAGATGAACCAGTATACCATCAGTGCCCTCGTCTCCAACAAGAGCGGCGTCCTGACGCGTGTGGCGGCGCTGTTCGCCCGCCGCGGCTATAACATCGAATCCCTCTCCGTGTGCAAAACGGAAAACGACGCGCTCTCCCGCATGACCATCGTCCTCAACGGCGACGATTATATTTTGGGACAGATGATGAAGCAGATGGATAAGCTCGTCGACGTGAAAAAGATCCAGCAGGTCGCGCCCGACGCCGTCTGCCGCGAGCTGCTGCTCGCCAAAGTCAGAACGGACGCGGCAACGCGCAGCCAGATCCTGGAGATCAGCCAGATCTTCCGCGCAAAGGTCGTGGACGTCTCGCCCGAGGCGACCATCCTCGAACTGACGGGCAAATCCTCCAAGCTCGACGGCTTTGTGACCATGCTCATGCCCTACGGCGTGATGGAGCTCGCCCGCACGGGCGTGACCGCCATCGGCAGAGGCAAGAGCTGCATCAAAGACGAGACCGATTACAAGGAAAAGATCTGACGCCCCGCACCGCGGACGAAAACGAGGTCATTATGAACAACACTTTCACGAACGGAACGAACATGGCGTCGCAGCGCTCGCTGCTGCGGGCGCTCGGCTGGTCGGACAGCGAGATGCAAAAGCCCATCGTGGGCATCATCTGCGCCCAGAGCGACATCATCCCGGGGCACATGCATCTGAACGAGATCGCGCGCGCGGTCTCCGACGGCGTGCTCGCGGCGGGCGGCAAGCCCGTCATCGTGCCCTCGATCGGCGTTTGCGACGGCATCGCCATGGGGCACAAGGGGATGCGCTATTCCCTCCCCTCCCGCGAGATCATCGCCGACAGCGCCGAAATTTTGGCAAACGCGCACGCCTTTGACGCGCTCGTCTTTGTGGGGAACTGCGATAAGATCATCCCCGGCATGCTGATGGGCGCCGTGCGCGTCAACCTGCCCGCGGCGTTCGTCTCGGGCGGGCCCATGCTCGCAGGCCACAAAGACGGGAAAAAGCTCTCCCTCTCCTCCATGTTCGAGGCGGTGGGCGCGTATACCGCGGGCAAGATCGACGAAGAAGAACTCACCCGCTTCGAATGCGCTGCCTGCCCTTCGTGCGGGTCGTGCTCGGGCATGTTCACGGCAAATTCCATGAACTGCCTGTTGGAGGCGCTCGGCATGGCGCTTCCCGGCAACGGCACCATCCCCGCCGTCCTCTCCGCGCGGCTCGTGCTCGCAAAGGAGACGGGCGCAGCGGTCATGAAACTGCTCGAAAACAACGTCCGCCCGCGCGACATCCTCACGCCTGCGGCGATCAAGAACGCGGAGCGCGTGGATATGGCGATCGGCGCCTCCTCCAACTCCGTTCTGCACCTTTTGGCGCTTGCGAGCGAGCTCGGCTTCTCCAAAGAGCAGCTCTCCATCGATACGATGAACGAGATCAGCATGCAGACGCCCAATCTGTGCCGCCTTGCTCCCGCGGGCGAGCGGTATATCGAAGAACTTGCCGATGCGGGCGGCATCTCCGCCGTCATCCGTACGCTCATCGACGCGGGGCTCTTTGACGGGTCGGCGCAGACGGTGGCGGGCGTTTCGCAGGATGCGCTCACCAAAAACGCGCGCGTCACGGACGATACGATCATCCGTCCCGTCAGCGATCCCTATTCCCCTTACGGCGGGCTCGCCATCTTAAAGGGCAACCTCGCCAAAGAGGGCGCGGTCGTCAAAAAGAGCGCCGTCGATCCGAAAATGTACCACCACACGGGTCCCGCGCGCGTGTTCGATTCGGAAGAGGACGCCATGCAGGCGATCTCCACGGGCAAGATCAAGGCGGGCGACGTCGTCGTCATCCGCTACGAAGGACCCAAAGGCGGTCCCGGCATGCGCGAGATGCTCTCCCCCACCTCGTCCATCGTGGGCGCGGGGCTGGGCGATACGGTGGCGCTCATCACGGACGGGCGCTTCTCGGGCGCGACGCGCGGCGCGGCGATCGGGCACGTCTGTCCCGAAGCTGCCGCAGGCGGCGTGATCGGCGTCGTCCGCGACGGCGACCTCATCGAGATCGACATCCAAAAGGGCACCATCGATCTGCGGGTCCCCGACGAGGAGATCGAAGCGCGCTTAAAGACGTTCGTCCCCCTCGAAAAACCCGTGGAGGGATATCTGAAACGCTACCGCGCGCTCGTGACTTCCGCCTCCGACGGCGCGGTCTTCAAAAAATTATAAATATAATGCAACTATAAAAGGACGCCGCCCGTCTGCCAGACAGACGGGCGGCGTTTTTGCATCCCTTCTTAAAAATAGCGTTCCTCTTCGTCGCTGCGGCAGACGCGGTAGCTCAAAAGCTGCATCCGCGCAAAATCGAGAGGCGCGACCTCGGCGAACGTCCCTTCCGCAAGCTCTTTTTTGACGATCCCGCGCGGCAGGAAGGCGTAGCCGAGCCCCGCGGCGAGATAGCCCTTGACTTTGTTGGAATTGTCCACCTCGAAGGGAAATATGTGCCCCGCGGGGAAGATCTCCCTCAGGTACGCGCCGATCTCGGGCAAAGAGAAATTGCACATCGCAAAGGGCAGCGACGCGAGCTGGCTGCGCGCGACCCCGCCGCGGAAAGCGTTCTTGTCCGCCCGCGCCAACAGCACGAGCTCGTCGCGGGAAAAGGGCGTGCACGAATAGCCGACGCGCTTGACGCTCTGATACACGTACGCGACGTCCAAAAGCCCGTCGAAGAGCATCTCCAAAAGCCCCGCACTGTGCCCCAGCGTGACGCGGTAGCTGCTCCCCGCCGCGATGCCTTCGAAGATGCGGTCTTTGAGCGCGTCCTCGTACACGGCGTTGGTCGCGCCCAGCCTGATCTGCCTGACGCCCCCTTTGACGGCGGCGCGGCAAGCGTCCTCCATCTCCGTGATGCGGCGGGCGTATTCGTAAAAGATCTTCCCTTCGTCCGTGAGCGCGACGCTGCGCATCTCCCGCCGCAAAAGGCGTGCGCCCGCCTCCCGCTCGAGTTCGGCGATGCGGTTGGTGATGGTCGACTGCGCCACGAACAGCTGTTCCGCCACCCGCGTGAAATTTTTGAGTTTGACGAGCAACAAAAAGGTGCGCAAATTCTCGGTATTCATGATTTGATTTACAGATAGCCCCTATGTATTTATTCGTTTTGCAAATGATTGACGGCAGTATATCATATATGATATACTTTTGTCAAACGAATTTTCAAGGAGACTGCATATGGGCATGACGATGACGCAAAAGATCCTCGCCGCACACGCGGGGCTCGACGCCGTCACGGCAGGACAGCTGATCGTTGCCGAGCTCGACATGGCGCTCGCGAACGATATCACCGCCCCCGTCGCCGTCAAGGAGATGGAAAAGGTGGGCGGGCACGTGCGTTACCGCGACCGCGTGGCGCTCGTGATGGATCACTTTACCCCGAACAAAGATATCAAGGCGGCGTGCCAGGTCAAATGCACGCGCGAATTCGCCCTGCGCGAGGGCGTGGAGAACTTTTTTGACGTGGGGCGCATGGGCATCGAACACGCCCTTCTGCCCGAGCAAGGGCTCGTGGGCGCGGGCGACTGCGTGATCGGCGCCGACAGTCACACCTGCACGTACGGCGCGCTCGGCGCCTTTTCGACGGGCGTGGGCTCCACCGACCTTGCCGCAGGCATGATGACGGGACAATGCTGGTTCAAAGTGCCCGCCGCCATCCGCTTCGTGCTCAAAGGCGCGCTCCCCGCCTATGTGACGGGGAAGGACCTCATCCTCCATATCATCGGCACGATCGGCGTGGACGGCGCCCTGTACAAGAGCATGGAATTCACGGGCGAAGGCGTCGCCTCCCTCTCGATGGACGACCGCTTCACCGTATGCAACATGGCGATCGAGGCGGGCGCGAAAAACGGCATCTTCCCCGTGGACGACAAGACGCTCGCCTATATGCAAGGCAGGTTCCGCCGCCCCGTCCGCATCTTCGAAGCGGACGCGGACGCCGTGTACGAAAAGACGATCGAGATCGATCTTTCCGCGCTTCGTCCCACCGTCGCCTTCCCCCATCTGCCCGAGAACACCAAAACGCAATGGGAGGATATCCCCATCGATCAGGTCGTCATCGGCTCGTGCACCAACGGGCGCATCTCCGACCTGCGGCAGGCAGCCGAGATCTTAAAAGGCAGGACTATCGCCAAAAACGTGCGCTGCATCGTCATCCCCGCCACGCAGGAAGTGTATTTGCAGGCGGTGAAAGAAGGGCTCGCGGAGATCTTCGTCCGCGCGGGCGCCGTCTTCTCCACCCCCACCTGTGGGCCTTGCTTGGGCGGGCACATGGGGATCCTTGCAGACCACGAACGCTGCGTCTCCACCACCAACCGCAACTTTGTGGGACGCATGGGCCACGTGACGAGCGAGATCTATCTCGCCTCCCCCTACACCGCGGCGGCGAGCGCCGTCCTCGGCAAGCTGGCAACGGCAAAGGAGCTCTGATATGACCGTAAAAGGAAAGGTACATAAATTCGGGAACGACGTGGATACCGACGTCATCATCCCCGCACGCTATCTGAACACCTCCTCGGCAGAGGAACTCGCCGCGCACTGCATGGAAGATATCGATCCCGATTTCGTCAAAAAGGTGCAAACGGGCGACATCATCGTGGCGGAGGACAACTTCGGCTGCGGCTCCTCACGCGAGCACGCCCCCATCGCCATCAAAGCGAGCGGCGTTTCGCTCGTGATCGCGAACACCTTTGCGCGCATCTTTTACCGCAACGCCATCAACATCGGGCTGCCCATCCTCGAATGCCCCGAGGCGGTCAAAAACATCCGCGCGGGCGACGTGGTCTCCTGCGATCTTTCCAAGGGCGTCATCGTCAACGAGACAACGGGCAAGCAGTTCACCGCGCAGCCCTTCCCGCCCTTTATCCAAAACATCATCGACAAAGGCGGACTGTTGAAGTCGCTCGCCTGATCAGGAGAAACCATCATGAAAAAACACATCGCCGTTCTGGCAGGCGACGGCATCGGCCCCGAGATCACCGACGGCGCCATCGCCGTATTGCAAAAAGTCGCCCGCGTATACGGGCACGAATTCACCTTTGAACACCTCCCCATCGGCATCTGCGCGCTCGAAGAGACGGGAGAGCCCCTCCCCGCGCATACCGTGGAGCGCTGCCTCGCCTCCGACAGCGTGCTGTTGGGCGCCGTGGGCGGCGCGGTGGGCGATAAGCGCATCCTCGCCCTCCCCGCCGAAAAGCGCCCCGAGGCGGGGCTGCTCGCCATCCGCAAGGCGCTCGGCTTGTATTCGAACATCCGCCCCGCCAAATTGTGGAAGGCGCTTGCCGACGCATCCCCGCTCAAACGCGAGCTCGTGGAGGGCGGGATCGAGATCGTCGTCGTCCGCGAACTGACGGGCGGCATCTACTTCGGCGAACGCGGCACGGGGCAGGACGCCGCGCTGGGCGCGACCGCGTGGGATACCGAAAAATATTCCGAAAAAGAGGTCGAACGCATCACGCGCATCGCCTGCGAACTTGCGATGAAGCGCACGAAGCGGGTGATCTCCGTCGATAAGGCGAACGTGCTCGAAAGCTCGCGCCTGTGGCGCAGGACGGTGCACGCCTATGCCGAAGCGCACTTCCCCGAAGTCACCGTCACGGACATGCTCGTGGACAACGCGGCGATGCAGATCGTAAAAGATCCCGCGCAGTTCGACGTTCTGCTCACTTCCAACATGTTCGGCGACATCCTCTCCGACGAAGCCGCGCAGGTGACGGGCTCCATCGGCATGCTCGCCTCCTCCTCGCTCGGGGATTCGACGCGCGGCTTGTACGAACCCATCCACGGCTCCGCGCCCGACATCGCGGGGCAGGACAAAGCCAACCCCATCGCCACCATCCTCTCGGCGGCGATGATGCTCCGCGACTCCTTCTCCCTCCCGCAGGCGTGCGCCGCGGTGGAACGCGCCGTTGCCGAAGTGCTGGACGAGGGCTACCGCACGGCGGATATCGCCGCCGCGGGGACGAAATGCATCGGCTGCCGCGAGATGGCGCGGCGCATCGCCGAAAAAATATAAAACGGGCGCCGCCCGTTTTTTTATGCGCGCAGCCTGTACGCGTTTCCCGTTGACAGCGCGCCCCTTTCGCGGTATAATAAGAGAAAACAGACTGTAAGGGCAGACCATGAGCATCGCGCAGAACGTAAAAAGCTATTTGCAGGCGATCGCGGGCGGGAATTGCTTCGGCGAACCCGTCACGCTCGTTGCCGCCACCAAAACGCGCACGCCCGAAGAGATCAACGAGGCGATCGCGGCGGGCATCACCGATATCGGCGAGAACAAAGTGCAGGAATTCCGCGACAAATTCGACCTTATAAAGGGCGGGAACCGCCACTTTATCGGGCATTTGCAGACGAACAAGATCAAATATCTCGTGGGGAAGACCTACCTTTTGCAGTCGCTCGACCGCGACGAGCTCGCCGAAGAGCTCTCCAAACGCTGCGTGCGCGCGAACGTCACGCAGGATGTGCTCATCGAAGTCAACATCGGCTGCGAAGAGAGCAAGAGCGGCTATCCCTTGGAAGCGGCGTGGGCGGCGTACGAGCGTATCCGCCGCACAAACGGGCTGCGCGTGCGCGGCTTTATGGCGATGCTCCCCCTGGCGGGCGACGACGCCGCAAAGGCAACGCTCGTCGACGAAATGCGCGCCCTGTTTGACCGCGCCCGCCGCGAAGACGAAAATATCCGCTTTCTTTCGATGGGCATGAGCGGCGATTGGGAGCTCTGCCTCGGACATGGCGCCAACATGATCCGTCTCGGGACGGCGCTCTTTGGCGAGCGCCATGCTCCCGCCTTTGCCTGACGCGCACAAAATCGCGCCGCGGCGCACATACTGAGGAAGAACATGCCATCTGCGATCACACATGCACTCGTTGCGGAGGAGGCGGCAAAGCGCCTCCCTTCCCGTTTGAAAACACTGTTCGACGAATATCCCGCAGTGTGTTTTTTGGGCGCGCAGGGACCCGATCCCTTCTTTTTTGCGACCGCCTCCAAGGAGGGGCAGAACTTTGGGAAATTTTTGCACCGCAGCCATATTTACGAGACGTTCTGCCTGTTCGTGCAATACCTGAAAAAGCTGCCCGACGACAAAGCGCGCGTCGTTTTGGCGTACTGTCTGGGATACGTGGCGCACCACTGTACCGACGTGGCGTTCCACCCCTTCGTATATCGCTTTATCGAGCAGAACAAGCTGCACCAACGGGCGCACCAGCGCATCGAAAACGACTGGGACGTATACTTTGCCAGAAAGCTGCGGGCAAGAGAGGTGGAATTTTACCCCTTTCCCGCCCTTCCCCCGCTCGAAGACGACGTAAAACCGCTTTGGAAATACGTTTCGGCAGAGCTCGGAAAGATCGTCCCCCACGGGACGCTGAAAAGCGCGCTCATCGGCTTTGAAAAATATCTGCACATCCTGCACAAACACTGTTACCGCACCCAACGGCGCTGGGCGCGCTTCGATAAGCTCTTCCGCCTGCACGCGCTCTCCTATTTTTACCCCGCGCGCGATCCCATGCCCGACGTGCTCTTCGGCGAGGCGTTCGAGGCGGCGGCGAACGGCGACGGGCTCCCGCCCGTACACACCGCAGACGAACTCTTTGAACGCGCCGTGAGCACGAGCGTGTACCGCATGCTGCTGCTTGCCGACGCCGTGGGCGGCGCGACCCTCCCGCGCGAACAGTTCGACCGCCACTTCCTGACGGGGGAACACGTGACGGAAGGGATGAACGACAAAGAATAAAACCGCCCGAAGGCGGTTTTTTATTTTTGTTCCGACGGGCGCATCGAATAGACGCAGCCGCAGTAATTTTGGCGGTACAGCCCGAACGCTTTGGAGAGCTCCAGTGAATGCTGATATCCGCCCCGTTTTTTGAAGTCGCTCGGCAGATAGCGTACACCCGTCTCTCGGGCGATTTCGGCGCCGATGCGGTTGATGCGTTCGGCGTCCTTTAAGGGCGAGAGGGTGAGCGTGGTGGCGAACGCGTCGTACCCGAGCCGCTTTGCCGCCAGCGCGGTGTGCGTGAGGCGGAGGCGGAAACACCGCGTACAGCGCGCGCCGCCCTCGGCTTCCGCTTCGTATCCCGCGGCGACGGCGGCGAAATCTTCGGGCGAGTAGGAACACGCCTCGACCGTCGCCCAGCCCGTCTCGCGCACGAGGCGCAGCAGCTCCTCTTCGCGTTTGGCGTACTCCGCCGCGTCCGAAAGATTGGGGTTATAAAAGTACACGCCCAGCTGCATTTTGCCGAAAAGTTCGCTCAGACAGTGCGACGCGCACGGCGCGCAGCACGCCTGCAAGAGGAGTTTTCCCCCACCCATGTCCGCGAGCATGCGCTGCATCTCGGCATCGTAGTTGATCTTGTTCATGCGTCCAAAAGGTTGTTGAGCGCCGAGACGAGCGCCTGTACCGCCGCCCGCGTGATATCCGAATTTTCGCCCGCGCCCCAGAAGATATGCTCGCGGCACTCCACGCCGAGGTAGCTGATCGCCTGCGCGAACGAGCCAGACGAGAGCGCGTGCTGCTCGTATCCCGTGAGATTATACTGCACGCCGAAATGCTTTTTTAAGGCGTTGGAGACGGCGTCCAGCCGTCCGTTGCCCGTCGCCTCGACCACGGTGCGCTTTGCGCCCTCTTTGATCTCCACGATCGCCGTGATGCCGTTCTCCTGTTTGTAGTGCACCTCGCCCAGGTCGAAATGCGCGCGCGGCGTTAAAAACCGCTTGCCGAACACCTCGAAGATCTCGGGCGCTTTGAGCTCGCGGTGCTCCACGTCGGAAACGTGTTTGACGGCGTAGCCCACCGCCTCCTTCATGCGGACGGGAAGTTTGATGCCGTACGCGTGTTCGAGGACGTACCCGACGCCCCCCTTGCCCGATTGGGAATTGATACGAATGACGTCGGAATCGTATTCCCTGCCCACGTCCTTGGGGTCGATGGGAAGATAGGGAACGTCCCATACGGTGCGCCCCGTTTCCTCGCGGAATTTCATGCCCTTGGCGATAGCGTCCTGATGCGAGCCCGAGAACGCCGCGAACACCAGCTCGCCCGCATACGGCTGACGGGGCGAGATGAGCATGCCCGTATACGTCTGATAGAGCGCCGCCACATAGGGCATGTTGGAAAAATCCAGCGCGGGATCGACGCCCTGCGAATACATGTTCATCGCAAGCGTGACCACGTCGCAGTTACCCGTGCGCTCCCCGTTGCCGAACAGCGTGCCTTCCACGCGGTCTGCGCCCGCCAAAAGCCCGAACTCCGCCGTGGCGACGCCCGTGCCGCGGTCGTTGTGCGGGTGCAGGGAGATGACGACGTTCTCGCGGTATTTTAAGTGCTTGTGCATGTATTCGATCTGCTGCGCGTAGACGTGCGGCATGGCGTTTTCCACGGTGGCGGGCAGGTTGATGATCGCCTTTCTGTCCTTTGTGGGCTGCCATACGTCGAGCACCGCGTTGCACACTTCGAGCGCGTATTCGGGCTCGGTGCCCGTAAAACTCTCGGGCGAGTACTCAAAGCGGTACTTCTCCCCCGCCTCGTCGGTGAGCGTCTTCAAAAGGCGCGCGCCGTCGACGGCGATCTTTTTGATCGCCTCCTTATCCTTGCGGAAGACCTGCTCGCGCTGGGCGACGGAAGTGGAATTGTACACATGCACGATGACGTTTTTTGCGCCGCGGATGGCTTCGAACGTCTTTTTGATGATATGTTCGCGCGCCTGCGTGAGCACCTGGATGGTCACGTCGGCGGGGATGAGGTTGCGGTCGATGAGCGCGCGCAGAAAGTCGTACTCCGTTTCGCTCGCGGCGGGAAATCCCACCTCGATCTCCTTGAAGCCGATCTCCACCAACAGGTTGAAAAATTCGATCTTGGTCTCCAACCCCATGGGCTCGATGAGCGCCTGATTGCCGTCGCGCAGGTCCACGCTGCACCACACGGGCGCGCGTTCCACCATGCTCTTTTTCGCCCAATCCATGCACGCCTCGGGCGGCAGGATAAACTGTTTGCAATACTTTTTCACGTCCATATCCGTTACCTCTTTGATGTTTTCCCCTCTTTGCGCGGGTACAAAAAAGCGTCTCCTTCCATGAAAGAGACGCTTTGCGCGCGGTACCACTCTTGTTGCGGGACGACGCCCGCCGCTTTACGGGCACGATCATGCCCTTCCCCTATAACGGCGGGACGCCGTTCTTCCTTACTCGTGTTCGGGAAGACCGCTCCGCGGTGAGTTCGCTCCCGCCCCGCTGCCGCCTCGCACCGAACGGCGGCTCTCTGTAAGCCGAAGGACTTGGAAGGTACTGTTCCGCTTCACAGCGTTATCTTGTTTTCATCATAGCATAGTCGCCTGCAAAATGCAAGCAATTTGCGCGATCTTTTAGTAATTTTCGGGCTTGACCTGGAAGTACGCCTTGGGATGCGCGCACACGGGGCAGACCTCGGGCGCTTCGCTCGCCTTGACGATGGCGCCGCAGTTGAGGCACTGCCAGTACACCTCGCCGTCCTTGACGAACACCCTGCCCTCTTCCACGTTTTTGAGCAGCGCACGATAACGCGCCTCGTGCTCCTTTTCGACGGAAGCGACTTTCTCGAACATCTCGGCGATGGCGTCGAACCCCTCTTCGCGCGCGACTTTCGCAAACGTGGGATACATATCCGTCCACTCGTCGTTCTCGCCTGCAGCAGCCGCCGCAAGATTTTCCGCCGTCGTGCCGATGCCGCCCGCGATGAGCTTATACCACATTTTTGCGTGCTCGCGCTCGTTGCCCGACGTCTCCTCGAAGATCGCCGCGATCTGGTTGAATCCGTCCTTTTTCGCCTTGGAGGCAAAATAAGCGTACTTGTTCGTCGCCATGCTCTCCCCCGCGAACGCCGCCATCAGATTTTCCAACGTCTTTGTGCCTTTGAGTTCTTTCATCGTGATCTCCTTTTATCTTTCATTTGCGCCTTGGCGCATGTTTCCCGTTGTTTTGGCGCATGCCGCGCAGACGCCGTAAAACTCCACCTCGCACCCTTCGATGCAAAATCCCGCGCTCTTCGCCTCCGCCGAAAGGGCGGAAAAATCGGGCAGAAATACGTCGCTCACGCCCCCGCAGACGCGGCACCTGCCGTGCGCGTGCGGTGCGAGCGTATGATCGTAGCGGGTGTCGCTGCCGAACAGCGTGACCCTGCGCGCCTGTCCGCCCTCCGCAAACCCGTTGAGGACGCGGAAGACCGTCCCGCGGGAGATCGTGGGATGCTCGCCGTGCACGCGCTCGTAGACCTCGGTCGCCGTGGGGTGATCGAGCGCTCTGAGCGCATCGTATACCATCTGTTTTTGCTTGGTATGGCGTACCGCTCCCATCCTTGCCCCTTAATAAGACTTATTCTTGATAAGAGTATAGCATAAAAAAAGAAGGCTGTCAAGCCTTCTTTCAAAAATATTTTTATTCTTTGCCGTCGAGCGCCGCGGCTTCGTCGGCGTCCTCAAAGTCCTCGTACTGGGCGCAGAACTCTGCGAACACCTCGTCGAGTTCGTCGTCGTCCTCGATCTGCACGAGGCGCTCGTCGTCCTCTTCGCCCTCGATGCGGTAGATGGCGACCTCTTCGCCCTCGTCGTCCTCCCCTTCCTCGGCATCTTTGACCTCGGTGAGGGCGCAGTACCAGCCGCCCTTGTATTCGAACGTCATCAGGTGTTCGAAACGGAAGGTGTTACCGTCGTCATCGACGAGTTCGACGATGTTTTCCTCTTCGTTGTAATCGTTGCGTTCCTCTTTCATATCCATTTCTCCTTCTTTTTTGCTTTGGCGAGATAGCTTTCGAGAATGTACGCCGCGGCGATGGAATCCACCTGCTTTTTGCGCTTATCCTTTTTGACGGAAACGCCCATCTCGTTGAGATCTCCCCGCGCGGCGCGGGTGGTGTAACGCTCGTCTTCGAACACGACGGCGAGCCCTTCCGCCTCCAGCAGCGCGGCGAAGCGGCGCGTCTTCTCGCTCTGGACGCTCTCGCTGCCGTCCTCGTTGAGGGGGAGCCCCACCACGACCGTCCGCACGCCGCGCGCCGCGGCGCGCGCGGCGAGCGCCTTTGCGTCGCGCAGGCGGTCGCCCGTACGGAAATAGGTATCGGACGGGACGGCGTAGTCGCCGAACGGGTCGCTGAATGCCACGCCGATGCGTTTGTCGCCCACGTCGAAGGCGGCGATCTGTTCCAACATAATTTGATTATACCATGTTTTTTGCAAGAAGTAAACGGTTTTGCACAACTTTTACGGCGGCAAAAGGGCGCTCCCCGCTTTTATGCGGGGAGCGCCGTCCTTACTTCGCCTGCGCGGCTTTTTTTGCCTGCGCGCCCTCTTCGGGACGGGCGGCAAGGCGTTCGTCCATCATCTCGTCCACCTTTTTGAGCACTTCCTGCTGGCTCTTTTTGACGAGCGAACGCGCCTTGTAGCTGTTGGCGACGATGAGCGCGCCCGCCGCCATGCCGAGCGCGACTCCCAAACAAAAAAGTTTTTCCATGCTTCCCTCCGTGGCGGCATCCGCCGCCCGAAGGTAGTTTGTGAAAGCACGCGCCGCTTATGCTCCGCCGCCGCTGCGCAATTTTTCCAATTCGGCGCGCAGGCGCGCGTTCTCTTCCTTCAGATCCGCCGCGATGCGTTCGTAGAGCGCGTCGATCTCCCGCTCTAAGCGGCGCTGCAAGAACGTCTTTTCGACAGGGACGCCCGCCTCTTCGGCGACGCGCCGCACCCGCTCGGGCTGCTTTTTGACGAGGTTGCGGTACTTGTTCTGCATGCGCAGCATGAGCTTCTCGTCCCCCTCCGAAAGATCGCGGATGGCTTTGCGGACGGATACCCCCTTGCTGCGCTCCAACAGTACTTTTTTGAGCATCTCGTCCGCCTCCTCCTCGGTGAACGGTCTGATCTCGCCCGCTTTCAGACCCTTGCCCTGCAAAATGCGCCGCACGCGCGCATCCTCCGTGCGCCGCAAAAAGGCGTAATAATAGTTGCGCACGCTCCCTTTGGCGCGGTTGTGCGCCTTCCCGTACGTTTCGAACAGATAGGAGAGCGTTTTCCCCGCGTTCCTGCCCGAATAAATGTACTCGATGAGCCCCTCTGCCTCTTCCTCGGTATATCCGTTGATCTTGCTCACTGCCATACGATGACCTCCGCGCAGATGATTGACATAATCTTGCCCGAATATACATTGAATAATAGCAATGAGAATGTTTTTTTGCGCCGAACAGGCGTGCGCCCTGTTCGTGAACGGCGCCTATCTCGGGGTCGCGGACGGCTTTTGGCGGGCGGTGGAGCTCGACCCCGCCGACCGTCCCTTTTGCGAATGCAAGGCGGCGGGATACGCGCCCGTACGGTTCGTGGCGGACGAAGATCTCCTGTTCGCGCCGCCGCCCGGGATCGAACTGTATTTTTGCCGCGGCGACGTGTGCATCCGCCTGTGCGATTTTTTCCGCGCCGATCCCGCGCTGCGCGTCCTGTGGCAAAAGCGGCTGGGGAACGCCCTGCTCACCCTGTGTTTGCAGGGGCGGCTGACGCTCAACCTCGAAACGCCGCAGGGATTTTTCCCCATCCCCCTCCCCTTCTGCATGCAGCAGAGCGTCCCTTCGCGCGCGGGCGGGCTCTTCCTTTTGGAGAGCGAAGAGGCGTTCGCGCTCATCCGCGAGGACGGCGCCGTGTGCGCGCTCTCGGAGGGGCGGATAACCCAACGCGGGGATACGGTCTGCGCCGAAGTCCCCCTGCACGACAGCCGCGGCAGCGTCGTCAGACGCCGCTACGAGCGTGGCGTCCTGAAAGAGAGCGTCCCCGTGGCGGCACGCGGCGGCGCGGACGAGACCCCTTTGGCGTTTTTTGAGGCGCTGCTCGCGGGCGAGGACGTCACCCGACGCATGGCGCCCTCTCTCGCGTCCAAAAACAGGCTTTTAAGCAAGTTCTTGGGCAATTTCGAGCGGGCGGTCGTCCTCGAAGAAGAGGACGTGATCGGGCTCGTATACGCCCGCAAAGCGCGCGTGTTCGACGTGCGCCCCTTCCGCGTGACGACGGAGGCGGGGCGCGTGACGAACATCGTGCAGATATGAAAAGCTCCCCTTGCGGGGAGCTCGTATTTTAATATTTTGTGACCGTGACCGACTTGATCACGATGGGCATCTCCATCGGCGTATTGAATTCCGCCGTCAGATCGCCCTTGTTGACCGCCTCGTTGGGATCGTAGCGGTTGAGGCGCACCGTCTGCTCCTCGGTAAAGCTCGCATCCTCGTCGAGGGATTCCTTATACTCGGCGATGGCGTTCAAAAGCCCGTTCTCCAGCTGGTCCTCGTAATCCTTTGCCATGCCGAACACGCAATAGGTACTGTCGGCAGAGGGGCGCTGCTCGCCCGTGAACAGATAGAAGAGCGACGTTGCGCTGTTGTATTTGTATTTCTTCCGCTGATACGCCTGCCCGTCGTTGTTGCTGCCGCCGTCCACGCGTTTGACGGTGACCTCGCCGTTGTAGTTGCCCTTATCGGTATAGTACATGACGAGCGCGCCCGCCGAATGGACGTACTCCTTGCCGTACTCCTGCTCGACGCCGTTCGCGGAAAATTCGCCGTACACCGTATAGGTGCCCTGCGTGGCTTCGGGATCCGACCAGACGGACTGCGTGAAGGTGATCTCCTGCTCGGCTTCGAGCGCTTTGACCGTGCTCAGATAGTCGACCTCGACGAGTTCGCCGTTCTCGATGCGGTACCCGCCCGTATGGTAGGTATAGTCGTCGGCAATGTCGTGCACGACGAGACCGTCGTAAAATCCTGCGTCGGCAAGCTCCAAAAAGTGCTGCACGGTGTTGGGCGCGTCGTTGCGCGAGAGCACAAAATCGACCGCGTAATCTGTTCCGTTGAAGGAATAGGTGATGGTGACTTCGGGATGATCGGACGAGCAGCCGGCGAACATCATGCAAGCGCCCGCTGCGATCGCCGCGGCAGCGCCTACGCTTGCCATGCGGCGGAAAAACTTCTTTTTCACGGAATGACCTCCAAGTGATTCCTTTCTATTTTACTTGTATTTTTGCCATCCGTCAAGCGCTTTGCCCGCCTTCTGCGCGGAAAGAGGTGAAAATTGTGTGGATATGCCGCGCTATGCGCCCCGTACGCGCCTGCACGGGCGCGGGCGCGCAGGCGTTTTGGGCACAAAAAAAGACCTTTGGGAGATCCAAAGGTCTTTTTGCGATCTGATTTACTCCATGACCGCCGTAGCGCCCGCTTCCTTGAGCTTGGCAACGGCAGCTTCCGCGTCTGCCTTCGGCACGGCTTCTTTGAGCACGCCGAGGGACTCGACCGCCTTCTTTGCCTCGGCAAGGCCAAGGCCCGTGAACTCGCGGACGACCTTGATGACGGCGATCTTGTTTGCGCCGAAATCTTTGAGGACGACGTTGAACTCCGTCTTCTCTTCCTCTGCGGGAGCTGCATCGGCAGCGCCTGCAGCGCCTGCAACTGCAACGGGAGCCGCGGCGGAAACGCCGAACTCCTCTTCGAGCGCCTTGACGAACTCGTTGAGCTCGACAACGGTCATCGCTTTGACTTCTTCGATAAACTTTTGAACGTCCATGATCAGATTCTCCTTGATTGTTTTTTAAGATTTGGATTTCGCGACCGCGTTGAGCGCGTACACGAGGTTTGCGATAGGCGCCTGCAGGCAACCCACCATCTTTGCGAGCAACACCTCTCTCGAGGGGATCGCCGCGAGCTTCTTGACGCCAGCCGCATCGACGTAAGCGCCGCCTACATAGGCGCTCTTGGGAACCAGCTTCCCGTCGAGGGTGGGCGTATCCTTGACTGCCTTTGCGAGAAGCGAGCAGCCGCTCGTTTCGTCGGGGCAGAAGACGAACGCAGTCGCGCCGTTCAGATCGTTATCGAACGCCGTAACGCCGAGCTCCTCGAACGCCTTGCGCACAAGGGTGTTCTTGTACACCTTGTACTCGCAGGACGCGCTGCGGAACTTGTTGCGAAGTTCGGTGACTTCGGCGACCGTGAGCCTGTCGTACGTTGCGAGGACGACCGACTTGCTCGCCGTGATCTTTTCTTTGATCTCTTCGACGACTGCCTTCTTTGCCTCAAAATTTGCCGACATAATTACCTCCGTAAAACTCTTGAAAGAGCCGATTGCGCGCCGTAAGGCGCATTGCGCGCCGTAAGGCGCAAAAAAACTTCCGCACCGCAGACGGGTACGGAAGCAAATATCCTCTTCTTCCTACCTCGACGGGAGATTAAGCGCATCGCTGCGCGCCCGTTGTCTGCGGTATGTGCCTATTATAACTTACAAATACGCTTTCGTCAAGCGATTTTGCGCGGTTTAGCCGCGGTTGAAGCTGACTTTTACGCCGGGGCCCATCGTGGACGTGAGCGTGACGCTCTTCACGTACTGACCTTTGGCTGCGGCGGGCTTGGCGCGGACGATCGCGTCCATCAGGGCGTTGAAGTTTTCGAGGATCTTTTCGTTCCCGAAGCTCTTCTTGCCGATGGGGCAGTGGATGATCGCCGTCTTATCGAGACGATACTCGACCTTACCTGCTTTGACTTCCTGCACCGCGCGGGTGACGTCCATCGTGACCGTGCCCGACTTGGGGTTGGGCATGAGACCCTTAGGACCAAGGATACGGCCGATGCGGCCGACGACGCCCATCATGTCGGGCGTGGTGATCATCACGTCGAAGCCGAACCAGTTCTCCGTCTGGATCTTTTGGATCATCTCTTCGGCGCCGACGAAATCCGCACCTGCGGCGACGGCTGCGTCTGCACGCTCGCCCTTGGCGATGACGAGAACCTTTTTGGTCTTGCCCGTACCGTTGGGAAGGACGAGAACGCCGCGGACCTGCTGGTCTGCCTGGCGGGGATCGATGCCGAGGCGGACGTGAAGCTCCACCGTTTCATCGAACTTTGCCTTTGCGTTTTCGAGGACGATCCCTACCGCCTCGGCTGCGTCGTATGCGCGCTGCTTATCGTAAGACTTGATGCTTTCAGCGTATTTTTTCCCGTATTTCATCAATAACCTCCTGTGGTTCCTGCGAGATATGACTCTCTCCCACTTACTCCTCGACGGTGACGCCCATGCTGCGCGCCGTGCCCTTGATCATGCTGATGGCGCTCTCGAGGCTGGTGCAATTGAGATCGGGAAGTTTCATCTTTGCGATCTCTTCGACCTGCGCCTTGGTGAGCTTGCCCACTTTGACCTTGTTGGGCGTAGCGGATGCAGTTTCGAGCCCGAGCGCCTTTTTGATGAGCACGGGCGCGGGGGGCGTTTTGAGCACGAACGTGAACGAACGATCCTGATAGATCGTCATCACGACGGGGATGATGAGCCCTTCCTGCCCTGCCGTTTTGGCGTTGAACTCCTTGGTAAAGCCGGGGATATTGATCCCGTGCGGGCCCAGCGTCGAACCGACGGGGGGACCGGGCGTGGCTTTGCCGGCGGGAAGCTGCAACTTGACGACTGCGGTGATCTTTTTAGCCATAGTTACTTTCCTCCGTAGTGGTGTTTGCAAGGCGGCGACAAATGGATTTACCGCCTCTCCCACATATATACCGATGGGCGTGCGCCCTTTCGATCAGATCATTCCTCGTCCTCGCGGGGGACTTCCACCGCGTCGGGCGAGATCTTTTGCATCTGCACGTACTCGACTTCCACATCCTGCTGACGGCCGAACATGACGATGCTCACTTTGGCGTGCTGCGTTTCGTCGTTGACTTCGCGGATGGTGCCCACGAAGCCCTCGAGCGGGCCGTTGTCGATGGAGACGCGGTCGCCCGGCTTGAAGTCGGCGTCGACGACGAACTCCTCGAGACGCATTTTGCGGATCTCCTCCTCCTTCATGGGGATGGGACGCCCCTGCGGGCCGCAGAACCCCGTAACGCCGCGCGTGTTGGTGACGAGGTACCACAGCTGGTTGGAATAGATCATCTTGATAAAGACGTAGCAGGGAAGAAGTTTGCGTTCGACGACCTTCTTTTTGCCGTTCGCCTTCTCTTCGATGGTCTGCTCCGTAGGGATCTTGACGTCGAAGATGCTGTCTTGTAAGTTGTTGTTTTCGATGAGACGGAGCAGATCCTGCTTGACGATGGCTTCGTAGCCCGAATAGGTGTGCAGGATATACCACTTGGGTTGGGTATCGTTTGCCATATCCGCCCCCTTATTCGATCCCCGTCGTCATCAGATCGAGCAACTCGGAAAGCCCGTAGTTGATGCCCGTGACGATGACCGTGAAAATGAGCACGATCACAAGGACGACGCCCGTCGCTTTGAGCGCCTTGCCGAAAGACGGCCACGTGACGCGCTTGAGCTCGGAGAACGTTTCCTTGATCTTGCGGCCCATCCGCACAAAGATGTTGGGCTTTTTGTTCTTATCGGGCTTTTTGCGCTTGTCGGCTTGTTTTTTGGCGTCCGCCGCGGGCAGGCTGTTTTTGGCGACCTTTGCCGCTTCGGCTTCCGCCTGCTCCTTTTCGAGCTCTTTGTTCTTTTTCGACATGGCTGTTCCCCTATCCGCTCTTTGCTTATTTGGACTCTTTGTGCACCGTGTGCTTTTTGCACGTGGGGCAGTACTTTTTCAGCTCAAGGCGATCGGGATCGTTGCGCTTATTTTTGAAGCTGTCGTAATTGCGGTTTTTGCACTCCGTGCACTCGAACGTTATTTTCATTCTCGTGGATTTGGTTGCCATCGTGAAAACTCCATACAAAAAAATTACACCCCGTCAGGTGCGTACGCTTAGTGTAGCACAACGGGGCGTGCCTGTCAATCGATTTTTGCCGCGGAATAAAAATTTTTTATAAATTTGCGCGCCCGCCTCAGTCCTCGGCGCCCTCCTTGGAGGGAGCTGTCGAGCGTGAGCGAGACTGAGGGAGTGCTCGGCGCCCTCCTCGGAGGGAGCTGGCGAGCGTAAGCGAGACTGAGGGAGTTACTCCCACCGCCCCTTATGGGGCACCTCCCTCACGGAGGGAGGCAAGGGTGTTGTGCGCAGCGCCCAAAATAAGCAAAAAGCCTGCTCATGCGAGCAGGCTTTTTACATTGCTTGTTTTCAATGATCTGTTATGCGGGGAAGGTGACAACCGTATCGGTAATGCTCGTGATCGTTGCGGAGCACTTTTCGCCCGATACTTTGAAGGTCAATGCAGCAGGAACGACAGCATTTTCCACGAAGCTGCAAACATACGTAACATGATACGTATTGTCTCCTCTCACGAACTCCAGATCGATCTTGACTTCGGCTATGCTCGTAAAATCAAACGTAGCCGTCCAATCCACACCTGCCTTGATATCACTCAGCCACTGAGTCCAATCGAGCGCACCGTCATTCAATGCAGACGTGACTTTATAATTGCCATTCTGGACACTGTCGCCGGATCCAAACAGGCTCGGATCGGTGGCAGCCAGCAAGTAAGCATCGCAGCGGACGATCGGACCTCTTGCAATATCGAAGAGCAGCCCGTCCCAGTTTGCCGTCGCTTGCGATGTCATTGTCCCTTTCAGCGTAAGCGTGGTGCCGACTTCGAGGCTGAATTCCTGACCGTTGTTGTAATACGTCGCAAGGTATGCTGCCGACGTGAACGAATTGTTCTCGGTCAACTCTTGCGTGGACGTAGCAAACGTTGCGCCGCAAACGGAGCACACATTATCGTTTACCGTGGTATGCGGGCATGCCGATCCGCACACTTCGCAAGCGCCTTTGACATAGGTATGCTCGGTATGCGCAGGGTCGATCTGACCGCAGCCGTCCGCAACGCATTTCCCGCCAAGGGTGCGGAACACGTGGGTGTGATCGGGATCCAAGTAACCGCAGACCGTGCAGTGACCGTAGCCGTGATCGCCGCCGACGTTCGGATCCGTACCCCAGACGTGGGTGTGATCGGGATCCAGATAACCGCAGACCGTGCAGTGACCGTAGCCGTGATCGCCGCCGACGCTCGGATCCGTACCCCAGTCGTGCACCGTGGGATATGCAGCCTTATCGGCAAGGTAGTTCTGATAGCGCGTGGCGACCGCAGCGTCATCGAGCGCGCCCACCTGCACGATGAGGTCTTCCGACTGCATGTTCTGCACCGTCGTCAGG
>CALVPW010000087.1 GCA_944354085.1 uncultured Clostridia bacterium
CGTCGGGAAGGCACAAAAAGGTCACGTCGGAAGCGTTGATCGCCTCTTTGCGGGCGGAAACGTCCTTGCGCGCCTCTTCGGGCAGGGTGATGAGGGCGATATCGCCGCGTTTTTCCAACATCTCACGAATGCGGAGACCTGTGGTCCCCGCACTCCCGTCGATAAATACTTTGAACATGATCATTTGAGCTTCTTCTGATCGAGCAGCGCCTTGACTTTGATGGGCAGCCCGAACAGATTGATGAAACCTTCGGAATCCTTTTG
The DNA here is from genome assembly GCA_944354085.1 of uncultured Clostridia bacterium. Taxonomy (GTDB): domain Bacteria; phylum Bacillota; class Clostridia; order Christensenellales; family Borkfalkiaceae; genus Gallimonas. Next base: position 265 of record CALVPW010000087.1, read on the forward strand.
CGAGTACGCGCCGCCGTCGTCGGAGAAGGTGGCGATATCCTCGCTGTACAGCGAATAGGGAGAGTGCATCCCCGCGTTCGTCACATTGCCCTTGTAGATGCGCAGTTTCACGTCGCCCGTGACCGTCTCCTGCGTCTTGGAAACAAAGGCGGAGAGCGCTTCGCGCAGGGGCGTGAACCACTGCCCGTCGTACACCATCTCGCCGAATTTGACGGCGACGAGCTGCTTGTAGTGCATGGTCGCCTTGTCAAGGCAGATGGTCTCGAGCAGGCGGTGCGCCTCGTAAAGGATGGTGCCGCCTGGCGTCTCGTATACGCCGCGCGACTTCATGCCGACGAGGCGGTTCTCCACGAGGTCGGCAAGCCCGACGCCGTTCTCACCGCCGATCTTGTTGAGCGTTTCGACGATCTCTACCGCGCCCATCTCTTTTCCGTCGATGGCGGTGGGGATGCCCTTCTCGAAATGGATGCTCACGTAAGCGGGCTTATCGGGCGCCTGCAAAGGCGAAACACCGAGTTCGAGGAAGCCCTCCTTTTCGTACTGCGGCTCGTTGGCGGGATCTTCGAGATCGAGCCCCTCGTGCGAGAGGTGCCACAAATTCTTATCTTTGGAATAGTTGGTCTCGCGGTTGATCTTGAGCGGGATATCGTGCGCCTCGGCGTATTCGATCTCCTCCTCGCGGCTCTTGATGTTCCAGATCCGCCACGGGGCGATGATGGTCATCTCGGGCGCGAACGCTTTGATGGTGAGCTCGAACCGCACCTGATCGTTCCCCTTGCCCGTGCAGCCGTGGCAGATGGCGTCCGCCCCCTCTTTTTTGGCGATGTCCACGATGGCTTTTGCAATGACGGGACGCGCGAACGACGTGCCCAAAAGGTACTTATCCTCGTACACTGCGCCCGCCTGCATGGTGGGGAAAATGTAATCTTCGACGAATTCCTTTTTCAGATCGAGCACGTAAAGTTTGGAAGCGCCCGTCTTTTTCGCCTTCTCTTCCAGCCCGTCGAGTTCCGTCCCCTGCCCGACGTCGCCCGAGACGGCGATGACTTCGCAGTTATCGTAATTTTCTTTGAGCCAGGGGATGATGATGGAGGTATCCAACCCGCCCGAATATGCCAAAACGACTTTCTTGATCTTCTTTTCCATGACCTGTTTTCCTTACTTTGAATTTTTCAAGGGCTATTATAATAAAAGCAGGTGCGTTCGTCAAGCGTTTGCACCTGCTTTTATAAAATTTTTCAGATATTTTTTGCATATTTATGCAAAATAATGCATAATATGCAATTTTTATGCAATCTCATCCGCATATCACGCATCCGCGAGATCGATGTCGGGATAAAAAAGGCGTATCTCGTCTTCCGAGAAAGCGACCTCGTAATGCTTGGTGAAGGGCACGTGGCGCAGGAAGGTGAATTTGTCCTGCGAATCCTGCGTGCGGAAGGTAGCGACGAACTTGTTCTTTTTCACCTTTACGGCGATGCAGCCCATCTTCACGTCGTACGTGAAAGTCTTGCGTTTGGTCTTGAGGTGCACGACCTGATCGGTCACCTCGACCCCGAGGACGAGCCCCATCGAAACGTACAGCGCGTACACGCCGTAAACGACGAGATAGGCGACGATGAGCACGGGCGCAATGATATAAAAGGCAAACACCTTGGAAAAAGCGAAAGTGAGGCTCACCATGATGGCGGCGAGCATCACGCAGCTGAAAATGACGAACGCCTTTTTGACGAGGCGCACGAAGTTGACGATCGAACGTTTTTCCATGGGCTATGCCTGCTCCTCTTCCAGCCATACGCGGAACTGCGACAGCACTTCCTCCCCGCAGCGCAGCTCGCACACGGCGCCGTCATCGGTATCCTCCCGCCACAAAGAGAGCGGGCTGTCTTCCTTTGCCTGTTTTTCGTACGCGATCTGGAACGCCTTCACCCTGCGGCGGGAGAGTTCCTCCATCGTAAAACAGTCAAAATAAAAGTCGGCGTAGCGCGCGTTGGTCGCGTGCATGTAATGATCGCAATGGCTGTTTTTGAGGGTCATTGCGTACACTTCGCGCCCCGCTTTGATGCGCGGGATCTTCCATGCGGGCGGAACGGCGGCTTTCTCGTCGCGATACGGGCACTTGGCGTGCGTCTCGCCCAGACTTTCTGGCCGCAGCAGGGAAAACGTCTTCAGATCGACGAGGCACCAGCGGGACGCGGCGGCGGCGACTTCCTCCCCGCCCGCCGTCACGCGGTAGTCGCGCTCAAAGTATACCATGCGCGGGGGCAGCGGCCACGTCTCCACCGTGACCGCCTCGCCGAGGCGGATGGGACGGCGGAACGCGCAATAGGTGTTCACGACCAGAAAGCCGAAGTCTTTGGGTTTGAGGTCGTCGTAGCCGAACCCGAGCTCGTCGGCGCTCATGCAGGCAGATTCCTGCACCACGCCAAGGAGCGCGGAAGGACGCATCTCGTCCTTGAAATCAAAATCGGAATATCGGGTCTCGTATGTTTTGAAGTGTGCGTATTTGTCCATAGCGTAAGTATATCATTCTCTTTGTGAAATGTCAAATGAAACGGCGCCGCTCGCAGCCGTTCCCGTCGCAAGAAAGGCGAGCGTTCCCGCCGCGATCGTCTGTGCGATGCGCTTTTGATAGGCGGAAGAAGTGAGCAGCTTCTCGTCCTCCGCGTTGGACAAAAAGCCGCACTCCACGATGACGGCGGGATAGTCGCTGCAATTGAGCACGTAATAATCGCCGCAGAGCGCTTCGCTTTTGACGACGCACTCGGGCATCTCGTTGAGCGCCGTCTGCACGGAACAGGCGAGCGTTTCGGAGAGCGCGTTGTCCGCGCGGAAAAATACCTGCGCGCCCCGCCGCGACGAGGCGGAGAAAAAGTTCTGATGCACGGATATGACGGCAACGGGCGAGGCAGCGTTGATGATCTCGGCACGCTTTTGCATATCGCGCCGCTTATATCCCGCCGTTGCCGCGCCGTACAGCCCTGCCGCCGTCGGGCGCGTCTCGATCACGCAAAAACCCGCGTCCTCGAGTTCCGCTTTCAAAAGCCGCGATACGGCGAGGTTGAGATCGCTCTCTTTGACCTTCGTCGTCCGCCCGACCACGCCGCCGTCGATACCGCCGTGCCCCGCGTCGACGACCACCGTCATGCGGCGCATGCCCGCCGCCGTCTGCGCAAGCGCGTACAGGCACATCCCCACCGTAACGGCAAGCGCCGCGCACAGCGCAAGGCAGGCGAATATCACACGTTGACGCAATCCGTTCATGCAGATATTGTATGCGCGTCCCCTTCCCCGTTTGCAAAAAAATGCCCGCCGACAGCGGACATTTCTCTCTTCCGGATTTATTTGATCCCGCGCAGCATCAGGCGGATGATCTCCTCGTCCGTCTCGCGCATGCCGATGCGGGCAAGATCGCCCACCGCGCGGATGGTGTTCTCCACGCCCTTTTCGACGATGCCGTCGCCGCCGACGAATTCGCTGCCGCGGCGGTTCATCTCCATGCCGACGAGCCCGCCTTCGACCGCCGCCGCCACCTTTGCCGCACAGCTGGATTTTGCGCCGTCGCAAATGACGCCCGACTGGATGGCGACCGCGTTGACGACGGTATGCGCGACCTCCTCGTAGCCGCCGCCGCGCAGATAGCATACGCCCGCGCCGGCACCGCAGCCCGCGCTCACCGCCCCGCAATAGGCGGAAAGGCACCCGATCCCCCGCTTTAAGTGGATGGTGACGAGATCGGACACGACGAGCGCGCGGATGAGTTTTTCGCGCGGGGCGCCCGCCTCTTCGGCGTACACGATGACGGGAACGGAGGCGGCGATGCCCTGATTGCCGCTCCCCGCGACGATGACAACGGGCAGTTCACACCCGTTCATACGGGCGTCCGATCCCGCCGCAGCCGTCGCTTTGGCGCGGTTATGGACGTCGTTCCCGAACGCGGCAAGCAAGATCTTGCCGACGCGGGCGCCGTAATCGTGCGTGAGCCCCTCTTTACAGATGGCGCTGTTATAGGCGATCTGCCGTTCGATGAGCGGCGCAACGTCGGAAAGCTCGGCCTCGTCGGCAAAGGCGACGATATCGCGTACCGAAACGTCTTCCTGCGGGGCGCTCTCCTCTTCCCACGCGCCGCGGCGGAGCACGGCGCCGTTCTTTTCGATACAGACGACGTTGGTATGCCGCCCCGTGATACGCACGAACGCGGTATCCTCTCCCGCAAAGACGCGCACGCCGATATCGAAAACGCAGCCCGACTGCGATTCTTTGACGGCGAGCGGCGTCCCGCTGCGGTATCTGCCGATGGCTTGGACCTCTTCGGGCGTGACGGCGGAGAGCACCTCGAGCTCTGCCGCGGCGTTCCCCGCCACGATCCCCGCCGCCACGGCGGCTTCCACGCCGCGCATCCCGCCCGTATTGGGCACGACGACGCTTTTTACGTTCTTCAAAATATTGCCGCTGACCGTCAGTTCGGCGCGTTCGGGGAGC
>CALVPW010000088.1 GCA_944354085.1 uncultured Clostridia bacterium
CTCAGAAAAAACGTCGGTGAACGCGCCCCGTCCGATGGCGGAGAGCGGGGAGGCAAGGTCGTCGTCCCCCCGCGTCCTGACGATCACGAGCTGCGTTTCGTACCCCTTTTCCCGCAAAAGACGGGCAGCTTCCTCCGCCTGCGCGCGGGCGAGCGCGGAGCCCCGCGTTCCGATCCTGAGCGTCACAATCCCGCCTCCTTCAAAAGCTGCTCGACGGCAGCCAGATATTCCTCCCCGTGCAGGCGGGCGCGGAGTTCCTCCGCCCGTTCGCACACCTGTGAAAGCGACTGCGGAAGGAGCGCTTCCAGCCGCTTTGCGAGCGCAGCGCACAGCGCGGGCGACGCGCCGCCCGTGGAGACGCCCACAGTCACGTCGCCGCGCGTGACGAGCGCAGGGAAATAAAAATCGCAATCGGACGGCGCGTCCACGCTGTTGACGGGCACGCCCGCCGCGCGGCAGTCCTCCGCCACGCGCGCGTTGACGGCGGCATCGTCCGTCGCCGCCACGGCGCATACGGCGCCGCGCAGCAGTTCTTTGTCGTACGCGGCGTGCTTTTCCGCCGCCATCGCCGAAAGCGCAGGCAGCACGACGGGCGCGCATACGGCGATCTTCGCCCCGAACAGGCGCAGCTTTTCCGCCTTGCGCAGCGCGATCTTCCCGCCGCCCACCAAAAGCACCCGCTTATTTTTGAGCGGCATCATCATGGGAAAACAGTTCATACGCTCCCCCTTTCGGCGCGCAGACGCGCCCCTTCTTCGTACGCGGCGAGACAGTCCTTGACGATGCGCGCCGCCGCCTCCGCCGCAGCGCGCTTTTTTTGGTTGTTCGCCTGCGCGTCCGCACGGAAATCGTCGATATTTTTGAGCGTGCAGCCCTCGATCGTCCCCACCGCGGGCGCAATGTCGGGCGGGACGGCGAGATCGAGAAAGAGCCGCTCCTTTTGGGCATGCAGCGCCGCGCGCACCCCCTCCGCCGTAAAGACGACGTGCGGAGAAGCGGTACAGCTCACCACGGCGTCCGCCCTATCGAGCGCCGTATAGCGCGCTTCGTACGCAAGGCGTTCCGCCCCTTCCGCCGCCGACGAAAAGGCGTGCGTGCGTTGCGTGGCGTACACCGTATGCCCTGCGGCGAGCAGATTTTTGAGCACCGAACCCCCTACCATGCCCGAGCCCCCCACCAAAAGGACGCATCCGTGTCCGCGGGTGAAGCGCGTGACGGCGTTCGCCGCCAGCGTCGCCACGGAACAGGCGTAAGCGGAGATCTTGGTCTCGGCACGGACGCGCCGTCCGCAGGCGAGCGCCGCCTGAAAGAGGCGGTCGGCGCCCTTCCTCACACCAAAAGACGCCGCCTCTTTATACGCATTTTTGAGCTGATGCAAAATCTCGTCCTCGCCCACGAGCATGGAACAAAGCCCCGCCGCGAGCGAAAAAAGATGTTCCTTTGCCGCCCCGTCCGTATACACGGTGCAGGGGGCATCCTCCGCTTTGAGGAGTTTTTTTGCATCGTCGGGCGGGCAGAACGCATACAGCTCGGTGCGGTTGCAGGTCACGAGCAGCACCCCGCCGCCGCACTCGCTGAGCCGCGCATAAAGTTCCCGCCGCATCTGCGGCGGGAACGCGAACTTCTCGCGCACCGGAAGCGGCGCGCGCATGAAATGCACCGAAATGCAGGTGAACATGGTCACGAAACGAGCATACGTTCCACGTTTTCGAACCCGAGCCGCGCGACGGTATCGCTGAACCGTTCGCCGTCGATCCCCTGCGTGCGGAAGAGCTCGATCGCCTTTTCGATGACGGCGATGACCTCGTCCTCGCTCGTGAAGATCTTGGAGAGCGCCCGCCCCATCGCAACGCGCTTGCCCCATCTGCCGCCGACATAGATCTTATAGCCGTCCACATAGTCGGTGACGGCGCCGAACGGGCACTGCCCGCGGCATCTGCCGCAATGGTTGCACTGCGCGGGGTCGATGACGATCTTCCCCGCTTCCACGTGCGCGGTCTTGATGGGACAAGCCGCCTCGACGCGGCACTTTTTGCAGCCGCGGCAGGCGTCGAGATGCACCGTGGGGATGCGCTGTCCGATCACGCCCAGATCGTTGAGATCGGGCTTGACGCAGTTGTTGGGGCAGCCCCCCACCGCGATCTTGAATTTGTGGGGCAGCGTCACGTCGTGCATGCCCTCATAAAAGCGTTCGTGCAGTTTTTCGGAAAGCGCGAACGTATCGATGAGCCCGTACTGGCAGGTCGTCCCCTTGCACGAGACGACGGGGCGCACCTTTTTGCCCGTGCCGCCCGTTTGCAGCCCGTGCTGCGCCAAAAAGTCGATGAGCGGCTGCGCGTTCTCGTATTTGACCCCTTGGATCTCCATCGTGAGACGGGTGGTCATCGCCACCTCGCCCGAGCCGAATTTTTCGCAAGCCTCGGCAACGGCGCGGTGCTGCGCCGCCGTGATCTTGCCGTTGCGCGTGATGACGCGGGCGTTGAATACGTCGGGATACCGCTTATCCTGCAAAAACCCCAATCCTTTGAGCCGCTTGATCTCCTCTGCCGACACCGTGTACTCCATGATCTTCACTCCTTATGATATCTTCGGACCCTATTTTTATTATAACAAAAAAAGGGCGGCTTGTCAAGACCGCCCCGTGCACGGATACGTGCGTTATTTGCCCTCTTTGACGGCGCGCGTCGCCAAAAACGTGGGGATATTCAGATCGTGCAGCCTGCCGCTGCCGTTGGTATCCTCGTAAAGGTGCGTGAGCCGAAATCCCGCTTTGAGCTGACAGCCGATCTGCTCTTCCATCGTATGCGAAAACTGCACGCCGTCGCCGCTTTCCTGCAGCTTTTGCATGCACGCCGCGTCGGTGAGCGGATCGAAGGGCAGACGGTTCACGATCGTCGTCTCGTCGTCCGTGATATAGTTGATGCCGTTATCCAGCCCGCACACCAGGATACCGCCCTTTTTGAGAACGCGCGCGCATTCCGAAAAGACGTGCGCGACCTCCTTGACGTAACAGTTGGATACGGGATGGACGATCACGTCGAAGGTCTCGTCGGCAAACGGGAAGCGCTCCGTCATATCCGCCCGCACCGTCTCCACGGCGTAGCCCTCGCGGCGGGCGACCAGCTCCTCCCGCTCGAGCTGCGAAGGGCTGTAATCGAGCACGGTGCAGCGCGCGCCGAGCGCCGAGAGGACGGGGATCTGCTGCCCGCCGCCCGCGGCAAGCCCGAGCACGCGGACGCCTTTGAGCGACGCGGGCAGCCAGCTGCGCGGCATGATCTTGGTGGGCGTGAGCACGACCTTCCATTCCCCCGCCGCCGCGGCGAGGAACGCCTCGTGCGAGAGCGGGACGCCCCACTCCCAGCCCTCGCGGTTCCATGCGTCGATGGTGCGTGCGTTCACGTCGGTATATTTCTCCATATCGTCTCCATATCCCTGTGCGGGACTAAGTTTTATCGTTTTTACGAGAGGCTTTCCAAGCCTTGATCTCTTCGAGACGCGCCTTGAAGCGCGCCTCTTTCCCCTCCTCGGTCGGATGGTAATAGGTCTTATCGGCAAGCGAATCGGGCAGGCACTGCATGGTCGTGAGCTTTTCGGCGGCGTTGTGCGCGTACTCGTATCCCTTGCCGTAGTCGAGCTCTTTCATGAGGCGCGTCGGCGCATTGCGGATGACGAGCGGCACGGGTTCGGAGAGCATGGTGAGCGCGTCGTGCTTGGCGCTCTCGTACGCCGTATACAGCGCGTTGGACTTGGGCGCGAGCGACAGATAGACGACCGCCTCCGTCAGGTGCACCGAACATTCGGGCATGCCGATCAGGCGGCACGCCTCGAACGCCGCCACGCACACGGTGAGCGCGTTGGGATCGGCGAGCCCCACGTCCTCGCTCGCGAACCGCGTGATGCGGCGCGCCACATAGACGGGGTCTTCGCCCGCTTCCAGCATGCGCGCCAGCCAATATACGGCGGCGTCGGGATCGGAATTGCGCATGCTCTTGTGCAATGCGGAGATGAGGTTGTAGTGCTCCTCCCCGTTCTTGTCGTAAAGAAGGGATTTTTTGGAGGTACAGCTCTCCACCGTCTCGCGGGTGACGGTCACCGCGCCGTCGTCGCCCATATCGCCGTTGAGGACCGCCATTTCGAGCGTGGTGAGCGCGCTGCGGGCGTCGCCGTTGGCAAAGTTTGCGATCATGCGGACGGTATCGTCGTCGATGCACACCCTTTGCGTGCCAAAGCCGCGCGCATCGGTGAGCGCATGCCGCAAAAGACGGACGATATCCTCCGTTTTGAGCGCTTGCAGCACGAACACCTTGCAGCGCGACAAAAGCGCCCCGTTCACCTCGAACGAAGGGTTTTCCGTCGTCGCGCCGATGAGGATGATGCTCCCGCGCTCCACATACGGCAAAAAAGCATCCTGCTGCGCTTTATTGAAGCGATGGATCTCGTCGACGAAGACGATGGTCTTTTCGCCGAAGCGGCGGGCATTCTCCGCCTGCTGCATCACGTCGCGGATCTCCTTGATGCCGCTCGTCACCGCGGAAAAATCGATGAAGCGCGCCTTGGTGCGGTTGGCGATGATGCGGGCGAGCGTCGTTTTGCCCACGCCAGGCGGTCCCCAAAAGATCATGGATCCCACCGTGTCGCTCTCGATGATGCGCCGCAGGATCTTCCCCTCGCCCAAAAGGTGCGTCTGCCCCACGAATTCGGAAAGATCGCGCGGGCGCAGCCGCGCCGCGAGCGGCTCGGACGCATGTTCCTCGAACAAAGTCGGCTGATATTGCATACGCACCTCCCATATATAGTCTACCATCTGCCCGCGCGAAAGTCAAAGGCTTTTTCCCGTATCTTCCCCCGCCTGCGCGCACATCCTTAGCTTTTCGACATTTATCGAAATAATAAATCACGCATTTTGCCGCTTTTTTGCAGTTTTTTGGCGCACTTTTGCCATTTTTGGCAGAGTTCATCCATTTATTTTGATATGTGTCGAAATATAAGGTTTTGGAAAATCTCCCCTTATTCCCCCAAACGCGCGCTAACATGCAGGGGATGAAAAAAGCGCCGAACGGCGCTTTTTTTAATAGGGATCTTTGCCGTACAGGGCGCTCACGTTATCGGCATACCGCTTTGCCTTGTCGTATTGGCGGATATCCAGCGTGGACGCCGTTTCGGCGATCTTGCGTTTTTGTTCGCGCGTGAGGCGGGTGGGCACTTCCACCGTGACGCGGATATACAAATTGCCCGTGCCGCTGCGCGAGCGGATGCCTTTGCCGCGGACGGTGAACGTCGTCCCCGACTGCGTCCCCTCGGGAATGGTGTACTCGAAGGTATCGTCGAGGTCGGGCACCTGAACGGTGCCGCCGAGCGCCGCCGTCTGGAACGGGATGGGAAGATCGACATAAAGATCCATGTTCTTGCGCTGGAAGATCTTGTGCGGTTCCACGCGGATGACCACGATGAGATCGCCCGAAGCGCCGCCGTCCGTTCCCGCCTGCCCGTAGCCGCGTTTGCGGATATACGAATTGGTATCGGCGCCCGCGGGGATATTCAGGGTGAGCTTGGTCTCGCGGCGGATATAGCCCTTGCCTTTGCAGTCGGGGCACTTATCGGTGACGATCTTGCCGCGCCCGCCGCAATCGGGGCAGGCGCCCACGCGCACCGTTCTGCCGAACATCGTCTCCTGTGCGTAGCGGATCTGCCCTTTCCCGCCGCATTTGGTGCAGGTGCGGAAGGCAGTCCCGCCCTTGGCGCCCGTACCGCCGCACGTGGGACAGGGCTCGTTGCGGGCGTAAGGGATCTCCTTGGTGCAGCCCTTTGCCGCGTCCATAAAGCTCAGCGTCAGGGTGAGCTGGATATCCTCGCCCGTGGTGTCGCGCTGGACGGACGCACCGCCGCCGAAGCCCTGGAAGATACTGTCGAAGATATCGCCGAAGCCGCCGAAGCCGCCAAAGCCTGCGCCGCCCATACCGCCCATGCCGGGATGCTCCTGCTCATAGTCGTATGCGGCGCGCTTCTGCTTATCGGAGAGCACCTCGTTGGCTTCGTTGATCTCTTTGAATTTTTCGGCGGCGAGCTTGTCGTTGGGGTGAAGATCGGGGTGGTACTGCTTGACGAGCTTTTTGTACGCCGCCTTGATCTCTTCCTCCGTGGCGTTCTTGCTCACGCCGAGGATCTCGTAATAGTTTTTCTTCTCTGCCATGATAACCTCTATGACGGCGAAAAAGCGCGCGGGGCGATGCCTCGGGGCGCTTTTTCTTTGCCTTTGCCGTGCGGCGCGGATGCGCCTTGTCTGTTACTGATGGAACTCGGTATCGTCCGAGCCGCCCGTCTGCGCGTCGGCGCCCTGTGCGCCCTGCGCAGCCGCCTGCTGGTACATCTTCTGGAAGATGGGCTGCACCTTGGCGGAAAGCGCTTCGAACGCCGCGTTGTACTTCTCTTCGTCGTCCGCTTCGAGCTCTTTCTTGGCTTCCTCGGCGGCTTCGGTGAGCGTGGTCTTCTCCTCTTCGGTGAACTTGTCGCCGTTTTCCTTGACCGCCTGTTCGACGGAGAAGATGAGCCCGTCGAGCTTGTTGCGCGCCTCGACCTTGGATTTGCGCTTCTTGTCCTCTTCGGCGTACTGCTCGGCTTCCTTGACCGCCTTGTTGATCTCGTCCTCGGAGAGGTTGGTCGAGGAAGTGATGGTGATATCCGTGCTCTTGCCCGTGCCAAGGTCCTTCGCCTCGACGTGCACGATGCCGTTGGCGTCGACGTCGAAGGTGACTTCGATCTGCGGGATGCCGCGGGGCGCGGGCGCGATGCCCGTCAGCATGAATCTGCCGAGCGTCTTGTTGTCGCGGCAGAACTCACGCTCGCCCTGCAAAATGTGGATCTCCACGCTCGTCTGGTTGTCCCCCGCCGCCGAGAACACCTGGCTCTTTTTGACGGGGATGGTCGTGTTGCGGTCGATGAGGCGGGTGAACACACCGCCCAGCGTCTCGATCCCCAGCGAAAGGGGCATGACGTCGAGCAGGAGCACGTCCTTGACCTCGCCCGTCAGCACGCCGCCCTGGATGGCAGCGCCGACGGCGACGCATTCGTCGGGGTTGACGCCCTTGAAGGGCTCTTTGCCCGTAAGTTCTTTGACTTTTGCAACGACGCAGGGCACGCGGGTGGAACCGCCCACAAGGATGACCTTATCGATATCCTTATAGGTGAGCCCCGCATCCTGCATGGCAAGGCGCATGGGCTCCGCCGTCTTGTCGACGAGGTCGGAGATGAGCGTCTCGAACTTCTGACGGGTGATCTCCATATCGAGGTGCACGGGGCCCTCGTTCGTCATCGAGATGAAGGGCAGCGAGACGTTGGTGGAAGTCATGCCGGAGAGCTCGATCTTCGCTTTCTCCGCCGCCTCCTTGAGGCGCTGCATCGCCATCTTGTCCTTGGTGAGGTCGACGCCGTGGCTCTTTTTGAATTCGGAAGCCATGTAGTCCATGAGCTTTTTATCGAAGTCGTCGCCGCCGAGCATGTTGTTGCCGTTGGTCGCGAGCACTTCGAACACGCCGTCCGAGATCTCCAAAATGGAGACATCGAAGGTCCCGCCGCCGAGGTCGTAGATCATGACCTTGCTGTTTTCCTTGTCCTTATCCAACCCGTACGCAAGCGCCGCAGCCGTGGGCTCGTTGATGATACGCAGCACGTTGAGCCCTGCGATCTTGCCCGCGTCCTTGGTCGCCTGGCGCTGCGCGTCGGTAAAGTACGCGGGGCAGGTGATGACGGCGTCCGTCACCTTGCTGCCAAGATACGCCTCCGCGTCCGCTTTCAGCTTGGAAAGGATCATGGCGGAGATCTCCTGCGGCGAATACGCCTTCTCGTCGATCTTCACCTTGTAATCCGAACCCATCTTACGCTTGATGGAGATGACCGTTTTATCGGGATTGGCGACCGCCTGGTTTTTTGCCACCTGCCCGACGACACGGGAACCGTCCTTTTGGAATGCGACGACGGAGGGCGTCGTACGCGAGCCTTCCGCGTTGGGGATGACGACGGGCTCGCCGCCCTCCATCACCGCCACGCACGAATTTGTCGTACCGAGATCGATACCGATAACCTTAGCCATATTCTTTTTCTCCTATATTCTTTCAAATGATTTTTTATTTTGTAACGAGCACCTGCGCAAAGCGAAGCACCTTGCCGTCCTGCTCGTAACCTTTCGCATACACTTCGCGCACGATGCCGCTCTCTTCCCCTTCCTTGGGATCGACGGCGAGGATCGCCTCGCAGCAGCCGGGATCGAAGGGCTCTCCGACGGGCGCGATCACGGTGATGTGCTCGCCTTCGAGCAGCTTCTCGAAGGTCTTCACGACCATTGCGATGCCCTCTTTTGTCTTTTCGTCGGCGCACGCGGCGTACGCGCGCTCCAGACTATCGGCTATGGGAAAGAGTTTTGTAACGACGTCCCGCCGCCCTTCGGCATACGCCTGCGAACGGGTGAGCGCCGTGCGTTTGCGGTAATTTTCGTATTCCGCCGAAACGGAGTACCACTTGCGCTTCATATCCTCCGCGTCCGCCGCCGCCTTGTCGAGCGCGGCTTGGAGCGCCTGCTCGGGAGAAGGGGCTTGCGCCGCCGCGTCCTCGGGCTGCGCCTCTTGGGGCTGCGGCTCCTCGGGCAGGCACGCTTCCGAAAGTTCCTCTGCGGGGAGCTCTTCGGAAACGGGCGCCTCTTCCTGATGATGTTTCTTCTTTTCGTTCACGATGCACCGCCGTTTTCTTTCAGTCACTTTTAATATAATGTAAAAAAGCCTCCCTTAAACGCTTTTTGTAAAATTCGCTGAAAAATTTTTGCGCATGCGCCGAAAATACGCAAAAGCCCCGCGCATGTTTGCGCGGGGCGCTTTCGCCCGAAACAGGTCTTTTTTGTTGTTTTGCTCAGAAAAAGCCTTCGACGAACTGTTCGGCGTCAAAGCGTTCGAGATCGTCGATCTTTTCTCCCACGCCCGCAAAGACGACGGGCACTTTGAGCTCGCCGCACAGCGAGAACACGAAGCCGCCCTTTGCAGTGCCGTCGAGCTTGGTGAGCACGATGCCGTCGAGATCGACCGCCTCGTCAAACACCTTTGCCTGGCTGGCGGCGTTCTGCCCCGTCGTCGCGTCTAGCACGAGGTACTTCAAAAAACGCGCCTCGGGGTACTCGCGCGTGACGACGCGGTCCATCTTTTGCAGCTCTTTCATGAGGTTTTCTTTGACGTGCAGCCGCCCCGCGGTATCCACGAGCACGACGTCCGTTCCGCGCGCCTTGGCGGAAGAGACGGCGTCGAAGATGACGGCGGAAGGGTCGGACCCGTCCTCGTGCTTGACGATGCGCACCTTGGCGCGGTTCGCCCATACCTCGAGCTGGTCGATCGCCGCCGCGCGGAAGGTATCCGCCGCCGCGATCGTGACGCTCTTTTTTTGTTTGACGAACCAATTCGCGACTTTGCCGATGGTCGTCGTCTTGCCCACGCCGTTGACGCCCACGAACATGATGACGCAGGGATAGGTGAGCTCGGGCACGGGCGCTTCGTTGAGGATGTCTTCGAGGATATCTTTCAACAGATCGGTGACGAACGCCTCGTCCTTGATCTTGTTGCCGATCGCCTCCTCCCTGACCTCCTCGACGACCTCCTCCGCCGTGCGGACGGAGACGTCGGCGGAGATGAGGATCTCCTCGAGCTCGTCGTAGAACGCGTCGCCGATCTTGTTTTTCAAGAACAGCTGCCGCATTTTGGTGGCGACGTTATCCTTCGTCTTTTTTAACGCGTCTTTGATCTTTCCGAAAAAACTCATATGAATACCTTACGGCGCGGACGCCTTTACGCCATCACCGTATCCCCGCCGAGGCGCGCTTCGACCTCGGACAGTTTGACGGAGACGATCTTGCTCACGCCCTTTTCTTCCATCGTGACGCCGAACAGGACGTCTGCCTGGTTCATGGTGGGCTTGCGGTGCGTGATGACGATGAACTGCGTATCCTTGGAGAACTTTTTGAGATAGCGCGCAAAACGGTCGACGTTCGCCTCGTCGAGCGCCGCCTCGATCTCGTCGAGGATACAAAATGGCATGGGACGCGATTTGAGGATGGCGAACAGGATGGCGATGGCGGTAAACGCGCGCTCGCCGCCCGAAAGCAGGGAGATCTTGGTGAGCTTTTTGCCCGGCGGGCAGGCAACGATCTCGATGCCCGCGTTGAGCGGGTCGTCGCAATCGGTATAGTCGAGCTGCATCTCCGCCCTGCCGCCGCCGAACAGTTCGCGGAAGATCTTGGTGAAGTTCTCGTTGATCTCGTTGAAGCCGTCGTCGAACTTTTTCTGCATTTCGGCTTTGAGCTCGTCGAGCACGCCTGTAAGGTCGGTGATGCCCTTATCGAGATCTTCTTTTTGCGTGAGCATCTCGTTGTAGCGCGCGAGCAGATTGTCGTAATCTTCTTCGGCGTTCTGGTTGATGGCGCCGAGCGAGGCGATGCGGTGCTTTAAGCTGTTGATGCGGGTGGACGCCTGCGCGATGTCGTAATGCTCGTCGCGCAGTTCCTGCGCGCTCTCGTATGTGAGCCCGTACGCTTCGTCGATGCGCTGCTTCATGTTTTCGAGCGAGACTTCCGCTTTGGAGATCTCCAGCTCGCACGCGTGTTTGACCTCGCCGAGCGTCATCTGCCGCGTCAAAAGCCCGCGCTTTTCCTCGGCAAGTTCGGTCTGCTTTTGGTTGGCGGCGCGTTTTTCCGCCTCCACCTGCGTCAGCCGCTCGCGCAGCGCCGCGACCGTTTTTTGCTCCTCTTGGGTGAGGGCGACCTGCTCTTCCTCGCGTTTGAGCTCCTCGATGCGCGCCTGCGTCTCGTTCATGGCGGCGCGGGTATCGTCGACTTTTTTGAGAAGGGACGCGCGTTCCGCCGCGAGGCGGTCCGCCCCTTCGGCGTCCGCCTGCCGCGCCGAGGCGATGGACGCCTCCTCCACGCGCAGCGTGCCGAGACGTTTGGAGAGCTCGTCCCGCGCGGCGCGCAGCTTTTCGCCCTCCGCCTGCCGTGCCGAGGACTCCGCCGCCGCCTCGCTGCGGATCTTGTTCAAGAGCTCTTCGTTCTCCTCCGACGAGAGCACCTCGCGGCTCAGATCGTCCGCCGTTTGCGTGAGACGTTCGAGCAGCGCGTCGTATTCCGCCCTGTCGCGGGCGGCGTCTTCGGCAAGGGAAGCGAGCGTCTCCTCCCGCTGGGAGAGCGCGGCGAACGCCGCCGTCTCCTCCTGTACGCGGACGCGGAATTTTTCGAAATTCTCCTCTGCCGCGGCGAGTTCGTTCTCGCAGTCTTCGAGCGCGGCTTTGAGTTTGGTGAGGGTGGCTTTTTTGCGGGCGATCCCCTCTTCGCACTCCTTGATATGCCGTTCGCCCGCCAAAAGATTGCCGCTCTCGCGGCGGCGGGATCCGCCCGTCATGGCGCCGCTCGAGGCGATGGTATCGCCGTCCAGCGTAACGAGCTTGAACGCGCGCGGATACTTTTTGGCGATGCGCGTGGCGTTGCCGATGGTATCGCAGATGAGCGTATTGTCGAGCAGATATTTTACGATGTTCGCATAGTACGAGTCGTATTGGACGAGCTCGTCGGCAAGGCCGAGCGCCCCCTCTTCGCGGAGCGCCGCCTGCACGTCCCTCCCGTTGCCGCGGGGGCGCATGGCGTCGACGGGCAGGAAGGTGACGATGCCGCCCCCCGTCCTTTTGAGGTATTCGATGAGCCAGCGGGCGTCGTCCTGCGTGGCGGTGACGAGGTTCTGCATCGCCCCGCCGATCGCCGTTTCGACGGCGACCTCGTACTGCTTGTCCGTGCGTACGATGTCGGCAATGGCGCCGCGGATGCGCTTGCCGATCTCCTGATCTTTTTGCGCGGTGAGCTGCAAACGGCGCACCGAATCGCGGTAGCCGTCGAACCTGTTTTTGAGGTTGACGTACATTTCGAGATTGTTGGTGAGGTTGGCGATGGACGTGTTGCAGTCCACGATGTCCTCGGAAAGCTTTTGCCGCGACTGACGCAGCGCCGACATGTCGCCCGCGAGCGCCTCTTCCCGCGCGGGTTTGGCGTCGAGGAAGGCGACGCACGCCGCCTTGTCCTTGCGGCAGTCCGTCAGCTGGCGCTCATACTCGGCGCGGCGCTCCTCTGCTTTTGCGATCGCCTCTCTCACCTCGCCGATGCGTTCGCTCACGGCGTCGTGACGGGCGGAAAGGCTCCCCACGTTGGCGCGCACGTCGGCAAGGCTCTCCACGGAAGAGAGCTCGCTGGCGCGCTTTTCGTCGGAAATGCGCTCGAAGGCGACGACGCGGGCGTCTGCCTCGCGCAGCTTTTGTTCGAGCGAGGCGCATTCCTGCCCGATCTCCTTGGCGCGCTTTTCGTTCTACTTTGCCCGTGCGGCGCCCGCCGCGGTGAGCGAATCGATCTCCTGCGTGCGGCGCAGCGCGTATTCCACGTCGTCCGCCGCCGTCTGGAGCTGGCGGCGATAGGAGGCGATACGCTCGCCGATGACCTTCGCTTCGCCCGTTTTGTGCTCCATGCCCACCTCGAAAAGGCGCAGCTTTTCGTTGAGGGAGCGCAGGGAATCGTCCGCCTTGGCGATGTTCTCGCGCCCCGCGGTCTCCTCGCCGTCGAGCGCGGCAAGGCGCTCCTCCACCGTATTGAGTTCGCGGGCGGCGCGCTCGATCTTCTCGCGCTGTTTGCCCGTTTCGTAGGCAAAATTATCAAACCGCACGAGGTAGGAGTTGACCTCTTCGTGCTTGAGTTCTTCGGAATAAGCGCGGTACTTTTTCGCCGTTTCCGCCTGCTTTTCGAGGGGGCGGAGCTGGTTCTCCGCCTCGTCCATGCGCTGGACGAACACGGTGAGATTGTCCTTGGCGTTCTCCAGCTTGCGCTCGATCTCGCCCTTTTGCGCCTTGAACTTCATCACGCCCGTCGCCTCTTCGAAAATGGCGCGGCGATCCTCGGGCTTGGCGTTCATGATCTGCTCGACCTTGCCCTGCCCGATGATGGAATAGCCCTCTTTGCCGATGCCCACGCCGTGCAGCAGCGCGACGATATCTTTGAGGCGGCACGTCTGCCCGTTCAACAGATATTCGCTCTCGCCCGAACGGTACAGGCGGCGCGTCATGGCGACCTCTTCGTATTCGATATCGAACATGCGGTTCGCATTGTCGAAGACGAGCGTCACCTCGCAATAGGAGAGCGGACGGCGCGCCTCGGTGCCGCCGAAGATGACGTCCTGCATCGAAGAGCCGCGCAGCGTCTTTGCAGACTGCTCGCCCAGCACCCAGCGGACGGCGTCCGCAACGTTGCTCTTGCCGCAGCCGTTGGGCCCCACGATACACGTGACACCGTCGTCGAATTTGACGGACGTCTTATCGGCAAAGGATTTGAATCCCACGAGTTGGATCTCTTTAAAATTCATGACCGCATAATTTCCTGTACAGATTTTTTGCCGCGGCGCGTTCCGCCGCCTTTTTGTTCGCGCCCGTGCCCTCGGCGCGTTCGCCGAGCGCGGCGACCGTGCTCTTATACCCTTCCGCGCATGCGTCCGTCTCGTACACGGGCGTCGTATGCGCATACCGCTGCACGTACTCCTGCAGCGCCGATTTATAGTTATACAGCTCCGTCTCTTCGAGCGTGCGCAAAAGAAACGCCTTTGCCGCATCCTGCCCGCCGTCCAGATAGATCGCCGCGACCGCCGCCTCAAAGAGATTGGACGCCGTTTTGCCGCGCAGCGTATCCTCGCCGCCCTGATAGCGCAAAAACCGCATGAGCCCGAGCTTTGCTTCGGCACGTTCGAGCGCCTGTTTGGACACGTAGCGCGTCCTGAGCACGGTGAGTTCGCCTTCGGGCAGATCGAAGCTGTGATACAGCCACGCCGTGACGAGGAATTCCAACACCGCGTCTCCCAAAAATTCGAGGCGTTCGTTGCTCTCCTCGCCGCTTTCCGCCGCGAGCGACGCGTGCGTGAAACACGTCTTTAACAGGGAACGGTCGGAGAACGCATACCCGAGCGCTTTTTCCGCCGCGGCGCACGTCTCCTCCGTCCACGTCTTGTTCACGCCTGCGCCTCGTCTGCCGCATCCGCCGCCGCGAACATCGATTCGAGCGTGGGGATGAGCCCGCCCCGATACGCGTCGAGCGCCTGAAAGACGGACATCTTGATCGAGAACGCCTTGGACGAGCCGTGCGACTTGATGACGACCTTTTTGAGCCCCACGAAAACGGATCCGCCAAAGCGCGAATAGTCGAGCGCGCGGCTGAGCCCCTTGATGGACTTGCGCGCGAACAGATAGCTGAGTTTCCGCGAAAAGGAAGCGGTGAACTCCTTTTTGAGCATGGCGGCGACCGTTTTGCCGCAGCCTTCGATGGATTTGAGGGCGATATTGCCCGAGAAGCCGTCCGAGACGACGACGTCCACGTCGCCGTACATGATATCGCGCCCCTCCACGTTGCCCGCAAAGCAGATGCCCTTCGTCTCCTTTAAGAGCTGATGCGCCTCCTGGTGCATGGGATCGCCCTTATGCTCCTCCGTCCCGTTGGTCAAAAGCCCGACGCGGGGCTCCTTCACCCCGAAGGCTGCTTTGGCGTAAGCCGACGCCATCACGCCGAACTGTGCGAGATAGGCGGGCTTGCACTCGGCGTTCGCGCCGCAGTCGCACAGCAGCGTGACCGTCCCGCGGGCGTTGGGGATGGCGGGGCAGAGCGCGGGGCGCATCACCCCTTTGAGCCGCCCCACGAACATGATGCCGCCCGTGAGCACGGCGCCCGTGGAGCCCGCCGAAACGAACCCGCCCGCTTCCGCGTCGTTTTTGAGAAGGTTGAGCCCGACGACGAGCGAGCTGTCCCGCTTGGCGCGCACGGCTTGGGTGGGAACGTCGTCGTTGGTGATGACCTGACTGCACGCGACCACTTCCACACGGGAAGCGTCGTAGGTATATTTTTCGAGTTCGCGGGCGATGAGGTCCTCATCTCCCGTGAGCACGAGACGGAAGCCTTCGCGCTCCTTGACGGCGTCCAGCGCGCCCTTTACGATCTCGGCGGGCGCGTTGTCGCCCCCCATTGCGTCTACGATGATCTTGACCATATCGATAAACCCCTTATAAGTATAGTGATCCGTTTACCATTATAACAGATTTTATGGGAAAATACAATCGTCTTGGGGTAAAATTCACGAATACGCCGCAAATTTATGCCGATCGCAAACGGTTTTTGCATGCAAAACGGCACAAAAAAACCGCCCCGAAGGGCGGGCTTCATCCTTCCCGTTCGATGGTCACGACGGGTTCGTAATCGCCGAGGATGCGGACGGCGCGCTCGATGTCGTTTTGCAGCGCCGCGTCTTTGACGGGGCAGGAAAAGGGCACGGCGACCTCGAACACCGCCTTTTTCACCGCGCCGCGCACGAGGCGGAAGTCGTGGATGTTCATCCCCTCGGCAAGCCCTTCGACGGCGGCGCGCACGCGCGTTTCGAGCGACGCGGCTTCCTCGTCGCCGAGGACGACGGGATCGAGGTGCAGCGTCAGCGCGACGCCCGTCTCCGCAAGCGCCCTGCGCTCGAGCCCGTCGAGCACCTCGTGCGAGGCGAGCGCGGGAAGGCGCGCGTCCATCTCCGCATGCGCGGTCGCGAACATGACCCCTTTCCCGTATCCGTAAATTTTAAGATCGTGTACGCCGAGGACGCCTTCGCCCGCCGAAACGATCGCCAAAAGGCGCGCCGCGACCGCTGCGTCGGGCGCCTGCCCCAACAGCTTGGAGCCCGCCTCTTTGAGCACGCAGACCCCCTGCCAGAGGATGAACAGCGCAACGGCGATCCCCACGTAACCGTCCGCTTTCCACGGCGTACAGGCGGAGAGCGCCATGCCGAGGACGACGGCGAGCGTGGCGAGGCAGTCGCAGGCGCTGTCCGTTGCCGCTGCCCCGAGGGTATCCGAATCCAGCCGCTTCGCGCGCAGGCGATAAAAGACAAACATGCCCGCCTTGACGAGCACGGAGAGCCCCATCACGAGATACAGCCACCACACGGCTTCCGTCGCCGTTCCCGCGACGACGGTATCGATGGATTCGCGGATGAGTTCCACCCCCAGCGCGACGACGAGAAAGGCGATGATCATGGACGCCACGTACTCCGCCCGTCCGTGCCCGTACGGGTGCTCGCGGTCGGCGGGTTTTGCCGCCACGCGAAAGGAGACGAGAGAGACGACGCCGCTCCCGCAGTCGCTTAAATTGTTGAGACCGTCCGCCACGACGGAGACGAGCCCCGTCACCGCCCCCGCGGCGATCTTTCCCGCTGCAAGCAAAAGATTGCAGACGATGCCGACGGCGCTTGCCCGCTGTCCCGCGGCACTTTGATCGCGTTTATTCATATTCCCTGTATTATACGCTTCCCGCACGCACTTGTCAACGGCGCGGAAAGGTATATTTTTTACGGGATGCGTCGATGATATCCCTGCGGTGCACACGTCCCCGACGCCGTTACATACGATAATAGCGGAGACCCTTGCACCAAAGAGGACTGTATGATCGTAAAACGCGGAGAACTCTATTATGCCGATCTCTCCCCCGTGGTAGGGAGCGAACAGGGCGGCGTGCGCCCCGTCCTCGTCGTACAAAACGACACGGGGAACAGATATTCCCCCACCGTCATTGCGGCGGCGGTGACGAGCAAGCTCACGAAAGCGCGTCTGCCGACGCACATCGAGCTGCCGTCCGCCTTCGGGCTCGCCAAAAACAGCGTCATCCTGCTCGAACAGATCCGCACCATCGACAAGCGCCGCCTGCTTTCGCGCATCGGCGCGCTTCCGCCCGCGACCATGCGCCGCGTCAACCGTGCCATCCTCATCAGCCTCGGGTTCGAGGACGGCGCAAAAAGCGGCTGAACGCACGCGCCGCAAAAATTTTTGCGCAACGCATGCGGATGCGTTGACAATTTTGGCGGATGCGGCTATAATGCCCTGCGGAATGTGAAAACAAGGAAGGCGTGCAGCCGCTATGGGTCAGATCGTTGTAAAAGTTTTGCTCATCATGTTGGTCTTACTGGTCTTCGCCGTGCCGGGGTTCATCCTCCGCAAGACCAACCTCGTCCGCTCGGACAGCCTCTATTCCATCTCCAACATCCTCTTGTGCGTGGCGCAGCCCATGCTCATCGTTAAAGCGTTCGCCGTCGACCCCGTCGCGCCGACGGGCGGCGTGCTTTTGAACTTTTTGTGGGTGTTCCTCTTTTCGGCGGCGGCGCTTTTTTTGACGTGGGGCGCGGCGGAACTCGTGTTCCGCTTTATGAAAAAGCCCGAAGAACGGCGTGAGCGGGACGTGCTCGTCTTTATCGGCACCTTCTCCAACTGCGCCTTTATCGGCATCCCGTTCATCGACATGTTCACGGACGGCAATGCCGAAGCGACCATGTACATGATCGTCTTCTCGGTGGCGTTCAACCTCATTTTGTGGACGCTGGGCGCCTATCTCATGACGCAGGACAAAAAGCAGATCTCCCTCAAAAAAGCGCTCCTCAACCCCTGTACGGTGGGTTCGGTGATCGGGTTCGTGCTCTTCCTCGTCCCCGCGATCAATATCTTCGATATGGACGCCGTCGCCGAATTGCAGCAGATCGTCGAATATACGGGCAACATGACGGCGCCCCTCTCCATGATGGTCGTGGGCGTGCGCCTCGCCGAGCTCCCCGTAAAAACGCTCTTCGGCGATCCGAAGATCTACCTTGCGGCGTTCGTGCGGCTCATCCTCTCGGCGGCGCTCACCTACCTCATCATCCTGCCCTTTAAGCTCGCGGGACTGTTCGCCGAAAATCTCTACGTGCTCCTGACCCCCGTGATCGCCATGGCAATGCCGCCCGCAGCGAGCGTCGTCGCCTTTGCCGAAAAACTCGACGGCGAAAAGCAATTCTCCGCCGCCGCCTTCTCGACGGGGACGCTGCTCTCCGTCGTCACCCTCCCCGTCGTCCTGCTGCTCGTGACGATGTGACCCGCCGCAAATAAAAAAAGCGAAGCGCCTGCTTCGCTTTTTTGTTGCGTTGGAACGCAAAATGCCCTTTTATGCGAGTTTTTCGAGCAGCTTGAAGTCGATGCCCTTCTCGCCGATCTTGATGATCTTGACCTTGACCACGTCGCCGACGGAGAGCACGTCCTCCACCTTCTCGACGCGCTTGTCGGAAAGTTTGGAGATGTGGATCATGCCGTCTTTCCCGGGTGCGAACTCGACGAACGCGCCCATCGTGGAGAGGATACGTACGACGCGGCCGATGAACATATCACCCACTTCGGGCTCGCGCACGATGCTCTCGACGATCGCCTTGGCGCGCTGCGCGGCTTCGGGATCGCCGTAGGAGGCGATGCACACGGTGCCGTCGTCCTCGATGTCGATCTTGGTGCCCGTTTCGGCAATGATGGAGTTGATGACCTTGCCCTGCTTGCCCACGACGTCGCCGATCTTTTCGGGATCGATCTTGAAGGAGATGATGCGGGGCGCATACTTGGAGAGTTCGGGCGCGACTTCGGGCACGCACTCGAGCATCTTGGAAAGGATGAACTGCCTGCCCTCGTTCGCCTGCTCGATGGCGGCGTGCATGATCTCTTC
>CALVPW010000089.1 GCA_944354085.1 uncultured Clostridia bacterium
GTGCGCGCCATCTCCATGCGGTAGCGGATATTTTGCAGCTCACGCGCCTCCGCGTCCACCCCTTCGGGCGCGAGCAGGACGACGCCCGCGCCGTTCTCCCCGAACCCGTTCACGCGCTCCCCCTGCCCGCCGCCCTCTCCACGGGATAGCGCGCAAGGAGAGGGGCGTAGGCGGGGCAATCGAAACGGTATATAAGGGCGGTCTCCTCACCCTTCTGCCACGTTTGCAGATGAAAGAGGATGCCGCAGTAGAGATCCCAAAGTTCCTGCTTGACTTCCCGCCGTTCGTTTTTATTCATACGAGCCTCCTTCCCTTTCCGCGGGGAACACCGCGTCCGCCGCGGCGCGGAGCGACGCGACCGAATCGCACGCGAACAGCCGCCGTTTATATTCCGCCGCGCCCTTCTTCCCCTTGCAGTAAAACGCCGCCATCTTGCGCATGAATACGACGGTAAAGCGCTCCCCGCAAAGCGCGAGCGTTTCGTCGAGCTGACGGAAAAAGAGCTCCCGCATGGGCGGCGCTTCCCGCCCAAGAACGTCGCTGAACACCTGCGGCCGATAGAGCGCCGCGCGGGCGATCATCACGCCGTCCGCCCCCGTCTCGTCCGTCATGCGTTCGGCGTCCTCTTTGGACCAGATCCCGCCGTTTGCGATGACGGGGATGGAGACGGCGCGCTTTGCCGCGGCGATCGCCGCATAGTCGGGCTCGCCCGCATACAGCTTATCGCGCGTTCTTCCGTGCACGGTGATCATGCACGCGCCCGCCCCCTCGCAAAGTTTGGCAAATTCCGCGGCGATCACCCGCTCGGGAGAGACGCCCGTGCGGAACTTGACGGAGATACGCTTGCCGCTCTTTGCGCACGCGGCGATCACCTTCTCCGCCAAAGGCAGATCTTCCATCAAGGCGTTCCCGTCGCCGTTGGAAACGATCTTGGGCATGGGGCAGCCCATATTGATATCGATCAGATCGAAGGGCGCGAGCGCCTCGCTCTCACACGCGGCGCGCATGACGGCGGGATCGCTCCCGAAGATCTGCGCCGCCTTCGGCGACTCTTCCCCGCAGTATAAGAGTTTTTTCGTCTCCTCGCTGCCGTACGCGAGCCCCTTGCAGCTCACCATCTCCGTAAAGGTGAGCCCCGCGCCAAGCCGCATGCACATCGTACGGAACGGATGGTTGGTGTACCCCGCGAGCGGCGCCAAAAAGACGTTGTTCGGGCATACCATGCCCGCGATATCCAGCTTATGTATCACGCTTTGCCTCGTCCATGTAACGGGCGCGTTCCGCCGCGGAGAGCGCCGTCACGTCCTTGCCGTCGGCGCGCGCTCTCGCCTCGAACACGGTATATTCGCGCTGCGCGCGCTTCGCCCTGTCCAACAGCGCCTGCTCGCATTCCACACCCGCCGTGCGCCCGAGCGCCGCGCATTCCCACAAAACTTCGGAGAGCGCTGCCTCCGCCGCCGCCTTGTCCGCCGCCTGCACGAAGGCATTGAGCGAGGCGGAAAGGCGCGCCGCCGTCTCTGCCGCCGTCCCGCTCTGCCAACCGCCCTTTTGCATGCGCTTGCAGATCTTTTGCGCCCTGAGAAGGGCGGGGAAGCCCTCGGGCACGTCGTTGACGGCATCCGAGAAGGTCTCCTGATGCTTTTCCTTCATCTTGTTCTTGTCCCAGACCGTGAGCGCGCCGTCCGCGCCCGCCGCCTTGTCCTGTCCGAAGACGTGCGTATGCCGCGTGATGAGCTTTTCGCACACGCCCGAAAGTACGTCCGTCATATTGAAGTTGCCGCGCTCCTCCTCGATGAGCGTGTGGAACGCCGCCTGCATGATGACGTCGCCCGCCTCTTCGCACATCTTGGCGGGGTCGTCCGCATCGACGGCGTCCACGAGCTCGTACGCCTCCTCGATCGCGTTGATGCGAATGCTCGCATGCGTCTGCGCCCTGTCCCACGGGCAGCCGTCGGGCGCGCGCAGACGGCGCAAAATGGCGAGAAAATCATACAGATCGAAGCGCTTTTTTTGCAGCAGCCCGATCTCGGGCACGACGAGCGCGCACGTCGCGTCGTACGTCTTTTGACGGTCCGCCTCGTAAAGCGCGATCTTTTTGGCGGCGCCGTCCCGCACGAAGAGCGCGGGCGCCTCGTCGCCGAACGCATCGGTGAGCGCGAGCTTGACGTCCGCCGCCAGCGCGCCGTCCGCCAGATCGTACACCACGAGCGGAAGGGTGAGGTCGCGCTCCGCCGCATCGTATGCCGAGACCGCCAGATAGTTTTGCAGCCCCGCCGCACGCGCCGCCGCCGACGCCTTGGAAACGCCGTCTATGGCGGCGGTATCCCGATAGCGCATGAGCCGCTGCGCCGCCCCGTCCTCCGACGGCGCGCCGTCCACGCAATAGCAGACGTTCTGCGTCCTGCCCGCGCGGCGCACTTCGCGCACGATGTGTTTTGTCAGATTCTCGTAACTGCGGGCATGTTCGTAGAGCGCATCAAAGCTCTCATACCCGATCCCCTCGTCTCGTAAACTTTGTACCGAGGGATGCGTCTGCGTGCGCACATACACTTTGTCCGCCGCCCGCAGCGCGGCAAGCGCGCGCATGGTGACGTCGCCGCGCGCGGCGCCCAAACCGATGACCGTGATCATGTTCCGATCTCCCGTCTTTGCGAATTTCCACCATAGTATAAACCAAATCGAGCAAAAAAGCAACCAGATAACAGGCGCTGCCCGCAGCCGCCGCGCCATAGACCGACCAGCGGGGATCGCCGACGAGCAGGCATTGCAGCGCGAGCTTGACCGCCGCGCCCGCCAAAAGCGCCAAAGCCGCCCGCTTGGCGCAGCCCATCCCCGTCAGCGCCGCCGAGAGGGTGTTCAGCCCCGCCAGCGTCACCGCAGACGCGCACGAGATGCGGAGGATGCGCACGAGCACAGCCCCCTCCCCCGCCGTCAGCGAGGGATATAAGAGCGCCGTCACGGGGCGCGCCAGCACAAAAAGCCCCGCCGCGCACGCGCCGCCGAGCCCGACCGCGGCAAGCAGCGCCGCCTTCACGCTGCGGCGCACGTCTCCCCCGCCGCGGGCAGCTACGGCAGGGACGATCGCCGCCGTCAGCCCCGCACACAGCGTCGCGGGCAGTCCCACGAGGGGCGCGGCGTTCCCTGCGAGCAGTCCGTAAAGCGCCACGGCGTCCGCCGTATGGCGGGATAAAAGCCGCACGATCACGACGCTGTCGAGCATATGCGAAAGGGGCAAAAGCGACGCGGTGAGCATGACGGGAAAGGCAGAAAACAGCATACCCGTGTCCAAAGCGGGGCGCACGGAAAGCGTTCTTGCGCGCTCCGTCCCCCAAGCATGTACGAGGAGGAGCAGCAGCGAAGCCCCCTCGGACATGGTCACGGCAAACAGCGCCGCACGCGCCGCAGAGAGCGCGTCCGTACAGCGCATGGCAAAGAACAGCCCCG
>CALVPW010000090.1 GCA_944354085.1 uncultured Clostridia bacterium
TGCCCGCCTGCAAGCTCTTGCCGTCGTGCATCATGGCTTCCATGCCGAACGTCGCCACCGCGCCCGCGAACTTCTCCTTCTCCGTCTTGCGGCCTGTTAAAACGGGCATGGCGAGGCAGGTCTTTGCAAACTCCTCGTACACGCCGAGCATTTTTAAGGTCTCCTCCATCGCTTCCTCTTCGGAGGCGTGGACAGTGTGCCCTTCCTGCCACAAAAATTCGCTCGTCCGCAAAAAAGGACGCGTCGTCTTTTCCCACCGCATGACGTTCGCCCACTGGTTCATGAGCACGGGAAGGTCGCGGTACGATTGGATCCATTTGGAATACATGCTGCCGATGATGGTCTCCGACGTGGGACGGATGACGAGCGGCTCGGCAAGTTTTTCGCCGCCCGCATGCGTGACGACGGCGACTTCGGGCGCGAACCCTTCCACGTGTTCCGCCTCTTTGGTCATAAAGCTCATGGGGATGAGCAGCGGGAAATACGCGTTCTCGTGCCCCGTCTCCTTAAAGCGTTTGTCGAGTTCCTTTTGGATATTTTCCCAGATCGCATATCCGTACGGACGGATGACCATGGTCCCTTTGACGGGCCCGTAATCGACGAGTTTGGTCTTTAAGACCACGTCGGTATACCACTGCGGGAAATCGGTATCGATATCCGCGATCTGCTCTACGAAATTGTCCTTCGCCATGTTTCAGCTCCAAAAAAAATGATATGGTCAAAATACCATATCATTATAGCACATCTTTTTGCGTTCGTCCATCGTTTGAGGCGCGTTTTCGCGGGACAAACGGCTTTTTCTCGCCCCGCAGGGCTGCCCCGCGCGACGCGCGCATCACCCGCACGAGCGGCGGATACAAACAAAGGACGCTCACCGCCGCACACAGCGTCTGCGGGACCATGGCGAAAAAGCCCGTGTAAAAATAGGCGAGCGCCGCCGACGGCGTATATCCGTAAAAAAGCGGCGTAAAAACGTCGTCGAGCAGCGTAAAGCACACGGTGCACAGCGCCGCGAGCGCGGCGAGCGCCGCAGCCTCCCTGCCCGCCGCCCCCCTGCGGACGGCAGTCAAAAGGAGATAGAGCACGAGCACGGCGGCGAGCACGCCGAAGAGCGCCCACAGCATGGCGGAAAGGCGCGCCCGATACAAAACGCTCACGGGCAGCCCCAGCGCCGCGCCGACGGCGCATCCCGCCGCGAGCGGCAGAAGGAGCAGCGGGCACACCCAAACGGCGATCGGCTTTCCCCGCCGCCCGATCATGCCGAAAAGCAATGCGAACGCGTTGAAGTAGACGAGATACAGCACCGCCACGTTGGGATAGAACCCGAACAGGATGCAGCGCAAAAGCGAAAACGCCGTCGCGGTGAGCATGCCGCACGCCGTGCCGTACGCCACGCAAAAACACAGAAAAAAAACGGTGACGAGTTCCACGCCCGGCACGAAGCCGAGCGCGTACTGCACCGCGATCAAAAGCGCCGTCATCACGGCGCATACCGCCGCCGAGCGCGCCGCGCTTTTGTATCTCATACCGCCCTCCGTGTTTGTGTTCGGCGTTTTATCCCCTACCCATGTCCGGGATGACGCGCCCGAGACGACGGCTCACGCCGCCGTATCCGTATAGACGAGCGCGTAGCTTTCCCCCGCGACGAGCGGAAGCAGCGAAACGCCGTACGCGGCAGACGCATACGCGTCGCCCTCGTATTCCCATGTGCCCCACGCCGCATCGGAATAGGACACGCCTTCGTACTCGCCCAGCGTGGTATATACCATCCAATACGAAGGATCCGCATTCTCCACCCCGTTCACCGAGGTGATGAACGCCGCGTCCTCGCCCCCGCTCGCCGTGAACGTGAGAACGCCAAGCGTGCGGTAAGCCGCGAGCACGTCGTAAAGCGAGCGCTCCTCGTCGCCCTCCATCACCGTAAAGACGACGGCGGTCGTATCGTTTCTTGCAAGCTGCACGTCGGCGTCGCCGAGCATGGACTCTTCCGCGGCGCCCGCGCCGCCCGTACCGCCCCCGCCGCCTTCGCCGCCCTCGTCTCCGCCGCCGCAGGCGGCAAACGCAAACATCCCGAGGACGGCGGCAAGCGCCGCCGCTGCAATGTAAAACTTCCTTTTCATACTGCCACTTCCTTGACCTTAAAATTCGTTCCGAAGGCTCTTGGTGATATACCCGAGCGCAAAGGCGCCCGGCCCCACGTGCGAGCCGATCACGGGCCCCATGATGCAGACGATGGGCTCGACGTGAAAGCGCTCTTTGACGAAGTGTTCGAGCTCCTTGACCGCGGGATCGTTATCGGTATGCACGATGAGCACGTATTCGGGCATGGAAGGCCCCTCTTTTTCCATCTTGGCTTTGATGAACGCGATGGCTTTCTTTTGTCCGCGCACTTTGGTGAGCACGAAGAGCTTCCCCTCTTTGTCGAACGAGATGATGGGCTTGATATCGAACATCCCGCCGATGGCTGCCGCCGCCGCGGAGACGCGCCCGCCGCGCTTTAAGTATTTGAGGTCGTCCGCCACGATAAAGTGCTGGATATGCAGCCGAAGCGAATTGACGTAATCGTACGTCTCCTGCGCCGTTTTCCCCTCGTTGCGGCATTTGAGCGCGATGCGCACGAGCACGCCCTGTCCCGCCGTCGCCGTGAGCGGGTCGACGACGTATACGTTGAATTTCGGGTGATCTTTTTTGACCTCCGCCGCCGCCTTCGCCGCCACCGTTTTGGTGGGCGAGAGCCCCGAAGAGATGGTAAAATGCACCACGTCCTCCGCGCCTTCTTCGGCGAGCTTCAAAAAGTGACGGTAATGCGCCTCGTAATTGAGCATGGACGTGCGCGAGAACCCGCCCGCGCGCAGTTCGTTGTAAAAATCCAGATATTCGGCGTACGATCTGAAATCGTCGAGACGGTCTTCGATCTTGCCGTCCTTCTCCATCGTGAAGGTGAGAGAGACGTGGCGGATATCGTTCTCTTCCATGTAATCGTGATACAGATCGCAGGTGGAATCCGTTGAAAGCGTGAATAGATGCATCTCGCTCCTCCTTCGCGTTTGCGGAAAGACCCCGCCGTTTTGTACCATTATAACACAGACGGGGATATACAAGCAAGAATTTTTCGAAAAAACTTGCCTTTTTTGCAAAAAGGTCTTGAAAAACGCCCTGTAAACAAGTATAATAGATGCGTACGGGCAGACGGCGCGTTATTTTTGCGTGCGTCAAGAATACGCCCGCGGGGGGACTATGACACAACAGGACTTTCTAAAACTCAAAAACGGCACCGACGTGCGCGGCACGGCGGTGGCGGGCGTCAAAGACGACCCCGTCACGCTGACGGACGAAGCGGTGCTCGCCATCGCCAAAGCCTTTACGGTATGGGCGGCGAAGAAGACGGGCACGGCGCATCCGACCGTCGCCGTCGGGCATGATTCGCGCGTCTCGGCGGCGCACATCTCCGCCCTCGTCGCGCAAGGCGTGACGGCTTGCGGCGGCAACGTCATTTTGACGGGGCTGTCGTCGACGCCGTCCATGTTCATGCTACTGCAAGACGGGTTCGGCGCGGACGTTTCGGTGATGATCACCGCGAGCCACCTGCCCTACCAGAAGAACGGGCTCAAATTCTTCACCAAAGAGGGCGGGCTGGAAGGCAGCGACGTTGCGGAGATCTTGTCGATCGCCGCGGCGGGCGAATTCCCTGCGGGCAGCGGCGCCGTCACAAAAAAGAGCTACATCGAACAATACGCCGCAGACCTCGTACAAAAGGTGCGCAAGGCGTGCGGGGAGGACAAGCCCCTCGCAGGGAAGCGCATCCTCGTGGACGCGGGCAACGGCGCGGGCGGATTTTACGTCGACCTCGTGTTAAAGCCGTTGGGCGCCGATACGACGGGCTCGCAGTTTTTGGATCCCGACGGGACCTTCCCCAACCACATCCCCAATCCCGAGAACGAGACGGCGATGCAGTCGGTGTGCGCGGCGGTCGTCAGGAACAAAGCCGACTTCGGCATCATCTTCGATACCGACGTGGACCGCGCGGGCGCAGTCGCGCCGAACGGCGAAGAGATCAACCGCAACCGCCTGATCGCGCTCATCTCCGCCATCCTGCTCAAAGAACGGCAGGGCGCGTACATCGTGACGGACTCGGTGACGAGCGACGGGCTCGCCGCCTTTATCAAAGCGCACGGCGGCGTGCACTACCGCTACAAACGGGGATACAAGAACGTCATCAACGAGAGCAAGCGGCTGAACGCCGAAGGCAAGTACTCTCCTCTCGCCATCGAAACGAGCGGGCACGCGGCACTCAAAGAAAATTACTTCCTCGACGACGGGGCGTATCTCGTCACCCGCCTTCTGATCGCGCTCGCCAAGTGCGCCAAGGAAGGGAACGACCTGACGGCGCTCATCCGCGACCTTCCCGAACCTGCCGAAGCCGCAGAGGTACGCCTCGGCTTTGCGGCGGGCTGCGACTTTAAGACGCTGGGCGCGGGCGTGATCGCCGACTTCGAAAAGCACGCAAAAGAGACGGCGTATCTCTCCCTCGCGCCCGACAATCACGAAGGCGTGCGCGTCAACTTCGACGCGGCGCACGGCAACGGCTGGGCGCTGCTTCGGATGAGCCTGCACGAGCCCATCATGCCCATCAACGTGGAGAGCAACGAGAAAGGCGGCAACGCGCGCATCATGAAAGCGCTGTACGACTTCCTCAAAGCCTATCCCTTCCTCAACACAGAACCCTTAAAAAATCAATTATAAGATAAGGAGATCACCATGAACGACGTCAAACA
>CALVPW010000091.1 GCA_944354085.1 uncultured Clostridia bacterium
TGCACGCAGTCCGTCGTGCTGGCGTTCGCCGAAGAGGCGGGACTCGACCGCGCACAGGCGGAAAACTTTTCGCGGCCGCTGGGCGGGGGGATGGGCAAACTTCGCCTCACGTGCGGCGCGCTCGTGGGCGCGGCAGCCATGTCGGGACTCTTTTTTCCCGAGCTCTCCAAGCCCGATTGTTACGCGCTCGTGCAGGAGATCGCCCGCCGTTTCCAAGCAAAGAGCGGGAGCCTGAGCTGCGGCGAGCTGCTTGCGATGGCGGGGCTGCCCGTCGATACCGATCCGCACCCCGGCGAACGTACGCCCGAATATTATGCGATGCGTCCCTGCCCGCGCCTCATCCGCGACGCGGCTGCGGTGCTCGAAGAGATCTGTATCCAGCGCGGAAAGCTCACACCGTGCAAATAAAATGAGGCGGGACTGCGTTTTGCAGTCCCGCTTTCTTTTATCGGATGCAGATCTTCGTACAGGGGGTCTCGCCCGAGAGGACGGAGGCGAGCGTATATTTCGCGTTGGCGATGTATACGGTCGTGCCCTGCGCGGCGGCGTCCTTTACATATTCGAGCTTTGCTTTCGCGCCGTTTGCGCCCGCGCGGGAGGCGCCTTCGCAATAGCGTTTGTGCAGCTCGATGTTCTCCACGAGTTCGTACGCGTCTTTGCCCGCGATCTCGCGAACGAGCGTTGCGGGGTCGTCGGGGTCGGTGTAGATGCCGTCCACGCTCGTTAAGATGACGAGCGAGCGCGCATGTACGAGGCAGGCGATGCGCGCGGCGGTCTCGTCGTTGTCCACGCATTCAAAGACGCGCCTTCGCCCGTCGGAGAGCGCCGTGATCTCCAGCCGTCTGTTCTCTTCGGAGGAGACGGCGTCGTTGTAGTTGACGATGGGGACGGCGTTTTGTTCGCGGCACCTTAAAAGCAGCCCTTTGATGTGCTCGCTCTTTTTTTCGTCGTTGAAGTGGTGGTGCTCCACCAAGACCTGCCGCAGCGAATAGCGCGGGTCGACGAATTGACGGTAGGTCTGCATGAGGATGGCTTGTCCCTGCGCCGCGTAATCTGTTTTGGCGTGCTCGCCCGAGAGTTCTTTTCCCGTGCGCTGCAAATCGTCGAGCCGTCCGATCTCGGTGGCCGCGGTCGCAACCAAAAAAAAACCGGGGCGCAGCTCGCGCGCAAGGCGCGCCACGCGCGTGTAGTCGATGATGCCGTCTTCGCGGTCGATGAGCGCCATCGAGCCGATCTTGCCCACGAGTTCGTAATCGAAGGTCATAACTTCCTCCCTGTGTTAAAATGGGGAAAACGGCAGATACTGCCGTTATGAAAAAGTTCTGTTTGCTTGTGCCGCTTTTGGCGGCCGTTTTGTTTGCGGGCTGCAATGTGTCCGAAATGAGCAGCCTGAAAGAGCTCTCCCGCGTGTATGCGGGCGTATACGAGTGCGAAACGCTCACCTTGGGCGGATGCGACGTGCTGGGCGCGTACGAGCCCGTGCGCCTCACCCTTTGTTATGGCGGCGACGGTACGCTCACCTGGCGGCAGGGCGCGGGCGAAGGGGAACTTTCGTTCACATACGAGGCATCGCCCGAGGAAGGGCGCGTCACCTTTTTTGCCATGGGGCAAAAACGCACCTTTTGCGTGCGGGAGGGGCACATCGTCATCGAGACGCCCGTCTGCGGGAAATTGCTGTATGCGTCCTTTTCCAGACAGCTCACATGAGCACGATGCCGCGCGCGCTGCATTCGGCTTTGGTGCGCTCGTCCCATATCGAGACCTGCACTTCGCCCACGTGCACTTTGTTCAAAAGGAACATGCAAAGGCGGGATTGCCCGATGCCGCCGCCCATCGTAAGGGGCAGTTCGCCCGCGGCGAGCGCGCGGTGGAAGGGCAGCGCGAGCCGTTCCATGCAGTTTTCCGCTTTGAGCTGGGCAAGGAGGCTCTCTTCGTCGACGCGGATGCCCATCGAGGAGAGTTCGAACGCGCAGTCGAGCGGGGGATAGTAGAGGACGATATCGCCGTTTAACGCCCAGTCGTCGTAGTCGGGGGAGCGGCCGTCGTGTTTGTTCCCCGAGCGCAGCCGCCCGCCGATGCCCGTGATGAACGCTGCGTGGTGCTCCAAAACGAAGGCGCGTTCGCGCTCTTTGGGGGTGAGGTCGGGGTACGCGTCCTCGAGCTCCTGCGTGGTGACGAATGCGATCTCGTCGGGGAAATAGTTGTCGAGTTCGGGGAATGCCGCGCATACCGCCTGCGCCGTCTCCTGCATGGCGGCGTAGATCTTTTTCACCGTCGCCTGCAAAAAGGAGACCGTCCTGTCCTCGCGGAAGATGACCGCCTCCCAATCCCATTGATCGACGTAGATGGAGTGCAGCGCGTCCATCTCCTCGTCGCGGCGGATGGCGTTCATGTCGCAATACAGCCCGAAGCGGGGTCCGAAGCGGTATTTTGCAAGGGCATAGCGCTTCCATTTGGCGAGCGAATGCACGACTTCCGCCTGCTTTCCCGTGGCTTTCACGTCGAATGAGACGGGGCGCTCCACGCCGTTGAGGTTATCGTTGAGCCCGCTCCCCGTCTCCACAAAGAG
>CALVPW010000092.1 GCA_944354085.1 uncultured Clostridia bacterium
TTTTACTCTTCCAGCATGCGGATGAGCTGCGGCAGGTCGGCGCTCGTGATGAGATTGACGATGGTATCCCCCACGTATCCCGACTCCGTGACGAGCACGGCAAGCAGCTTGCGGTTTTCTTCGAAGGCGTCGATCGCCTCCTGCACGGTGTCCTTTTTGCCGAGCACCTTATAAAAGCGGTACAGATCTTCCTCGCGCAGGACGTCGGCGCAAGGCGTTTGGAGGAGCTCTTCGAGCGATCGCTCCCGTTCGAGCGCCTGCCCCATCACGCGGACGACGCGGCGGTTGTTGAGAACGCCGATCATCCGCCCGTTGCGGTATACGGGCAGGTTGGAATAGTTGGTCTGCGCGATGCGGACGACGGCGTCCGAAAGCGTCGCGTCTGCGTCGATGCCCGTCACGTTCTTGTCGCGCAAAGCCGAAAGTTTTGGCGGCGAGTTCAAAAGCTCCGCCACGTGCACGATGAGCTCCGTGAGATCGTCGCAGGGCTCTGCGATGATGCGCTCTTTGTTGCTCTCGTGTACGATGACGTTCCTCAGCCGCGCGCAAAGGAGCAGATCGTCTTCGTAGCGGCGCACCGTCTTATTGAATTCGGCGCAGCGGCGGACAAGATCGGAAAATTGCAGGTTGCCTTTGCCGCGGTAGATGGCGCGCAGGCGGGAATCGATGGCGTTGTAGGCGGAAATAAATTCGATGGCGTTGCTCATGTCATGAGTATACCACGAACGGCGGCGTTTGGCAAGAGGCTTTTTTCTCTTTCCCATCAGAATTCTCTGCGGCGCGTCTTGAAAAAGCCGCGGCGGCGCGTTTCGACGAGGTGATATTCCTGCTCGCGTTCGAGCTCGAACACGGCGGGGCTCTGCGGTGAGGCAAAGCACACCTTCCCGCCCGCATCCGCCGCAAACGCATAGCCGTATCCGCACAAAAGCACGGGGATCCCGCAAAAAAAGGCGTGCGCGCGGACGAGCGTCTGTTCGAGCGCATCCGAAAACTGCTCGAAAATACACACTGCGATCTCCGCCCCGCACAGCGAGAGCGTCTCCGTCACGCGCGGGAAATATACGTCTTCCGCCACGACGACGCCGAGTTTCCCCGCCGCCGTATCGTAGATCTTTGCGCCCGCCCCCGCCGCATATGCGCCGCCGTCGATGCGGTTGAGCATATCCGATACGCCGAGGATGCGTCCGCGGTCCGCCGCCACCACCGACTTGCGGCGGGTGCCGCGCGCATCTGTGAAGCACCCCGCGAGCACGGCGCACTTCCCCTCGCGCGATAAAATGGCGACGTCCTCAAAATATCCCGTCTCCCCTTTGAGTTCCCGCTCGTAACTCACCTCGCCGAGCGACTGGAACCCGCACACGACGAGATCCGCCTCCCGTGCCCGCGCCGCATAAGCCGAAAGATCGCCGTCCGTTACAAAACAAATGCGCATATACCGTTCCAGTATATGCGCCGCCGCCATGTGCGGTACACAAAAAAGCCCGCGCGCGACGGGCTTTTTTGTTACTGCAATCATATCTTCTCTTCGTTACTCTTTTTTGGGATCGGAAGGCGCAGCCTCCGCGGCGGGAGCGTCTGCGGTCTCTGCCGCGGCAGCGGCAGCTTTCTCTGCCTCCGCCTTCTCGGCGGCAGCCTTCTCTTCCTTGCGCTTTGCTTCGGCTGCCTCGACGGCTGCCTTCGCCTGATCGCGCACGTGCTGCACCTTCATGAGCGCCTTGATGATAAGGAACAACACGATGGCGATGAGCAGGAAATTGATGATCGCGTTGATGAAGGTACCCCAATCGATGTAGATGGACGTTGCAAGATCGATGATCTGATTGCCCGCTTCATCCGTCGTATACGACGTTTTGAGGAAGGTGTACACGTCTGCCAGCGAATCGCCGCCCGCAATGAGGGCGATGATCCAGTTGACGATGGGCTTTAAGATATGGTCGCACAGCGCATTGACGATCGCGGTGAACGCGCCGCCGATGATGATGCCGACTGCCATATCGAAGATATTGCCGCGCGTGATGAATTCCTTGAACTCCTTAAAGAAGCCCTTCTTCTCTTTCTTCGGTTCGTCTGCCATGATAAAAGTTACTCTCCTGACGTATTTTTCTTTATCGTAAAACCTGCACGAAGGCGCGCGCTTGCAGCGGACGCTGCCGTCGTTTTTGGTTTTTCGCCACTATCTGCGATGATACTTTTTGATCATCTTTTTGAGTTTAGCCATCGGCGCGCCGTGCGGGAGCCTATCCAAACGGAAGCACCAATTGCCGCTGTCCGTCCCGGGAACATTCATGCGGGCGGAATTGTCCAGCCCGAGCACATCCTGAATGGGGATGACGGCAAGCGCCGCGCGCGAGGCGAGCGCGAGCCGCGTGAGCGCCTCGGGGAAGCCCTTGCTCGAATCGCCGAGTTTCACCCAGATGCCGTCCTCGGCGAGCGCCGTGGCGACGCGGGAACGGAAGAGCAGAAAATCTTCGGCGGAGAGCGACTTTACATAGCCCGCAACGGTATCGTTATCGTGCGTGCCCGTATAACAGACGCTGTTCTCCTCGATATTGCGGGGCAAGAACTCGTTCTTCTCGTTGCCGTCGAAGGCAAAGAGCAGCACCTTCATCCCGGGGAACCCGAGCTTGCGGCGCAGCGCGCGGACGCCCTCGTCGATCTCGCCGAGGTCTTCGGCGATCACGTCGTCCTTTTGATCGAGCCCTGCAAACAGTTTTTCGCCGGGGCCCTTTTGCCAGACGCCGTTGACGGCGTTCTCCGCGAACGCGGGGATCTCGTAATAGCGGTCGATGCCGCGGAAATGGTCGATGCGCACCACGTCGTAGAAGGCGAACGCACTTTTGAGCCGCGCATTCCACCAAGCGAACCCCTCTTTTTCGTGTGCGTTCCAATCGTAGATGGGATTGCCCCAGAGCTGCCCCGTTTTGGAAAAATAATCGGGAGGGACGCCCGCCACTTTGACGGGACGCAGCTCGCCGTCCAATTTGAACAGAGACGGATGCGCCCATACGTCGGCGCTGTCCGACGCCACGTACAGCGGGATATCGCCGACGATCTTTACGCCGAGGCGGTTGCAGTACGCTTTGAGCGCAAACCATTGCAGGCGGAACTCGTATTGCAGGAAGTTCCAAAAAAGATACTCTTCGTGAAAGTCCGTCCTCAGCTTTTCGAGCGCGTCCGCCTCGTGCGAGCGCAGCGGACGGTCCCACTGACGGAAGTTCTCGCCGTACACCTTTTTCGCCGTCATGAAGAGCGCGTACTCCTCGCAAACGCCGCTCTTTACAAAGGCGCGGAATTCGGTCCCGTCAAAGTTAAAGCGCGAAAACGCCTTGCGAAGGGTCATATAGCGCTCGTTGTAGAGCGCGCCGTAATCCGTCTTGCCCGTATGCTGCGCGCCGCGCAGCTCTTCCGCCGTCAGAAGCCCCTCCGCCGCGAGCGTATCCAGATCGATAAAATAGGGATTGCCCGAGGTGCAGGAGACGGAGCTGTACGGCGAATCGCCGTAACCCGTCTGCACCAAAGGCAGGATCTGCCAATATTTGACGCCGCATTTTGCAAGCAGTTTTGCAAAGCGGTATGCTTCTTTCCCGAGCGAACCGATGCCGTACTTCCCCGGAAGAGATGAAATATGGCAAAGGACTCCCGCTGCCCTCGTCCGAAACATGTTGTTCGCCTCTCTTATTTTTGCAGCAGCGCTTTGATGCGCGCGCACGCTTTTCTCGTATTCTCTTCCGAACCGAACGCCGTCAGGCGGAAGAACCCTTCGCCGTTCTTGCCGAACCCGCTGCCCGGCGTGCCGACGACCTGTGCGTTTTCCAGCAGATAGTCAAAGAACTCCCAGCTCGACATGCCGTTCGGGCATTTGAGCCAGATATAGGGCGAATTCTTGCCGCCCGTATACCAGATGCCGAGCGAATCGAGACAATCGGCGATGATCTTGGCGTTGCGGCGGTAATAGTTGATGTTATCTGCGATCTGACGCTCGCCGCAGTCGGTGAATACCGCCGCCGCGCCCATCTGCGTGATGTACGAAACGCCGTTGAACTTGGTGGACTGACGGCGCGCCCACAATTTATTGAGGGAGACGCCCTGCCGCACGAGCGCTTCGGGCACGATCGTATAGCCGCAGCGCACGCCCGTAAAGCCCGCCGTCTTGGAATAGGAACACAGCTCGATGGCGCACTCCTTCGCCCCTTCCACCTCGTAGATGCTGCGGGCGAACTTGTCGTCGGTGACGAAATGTTCGTACGCCGCGTCGTATAAGATGACGGCGTCCCGCGCCCTGGCGTGATCCACCCACGCTTTGAGCTGTTCGCGCGTATAAGCCGCGCCCGTGGGATTGTTGGGAGAGCAGATATAGATGATATCCGCCTTCACACTGTCATCGGGCATGGGCAAAAAGCCGTTCTCTTCGGTCGCGTCGGCAAAGACGATCTTGCGCCCCGCCATCACGTTGGTATCGAGATAGACGGGATACACGGGATCGGGCACGAGCACGACGTTGTCGTCCGAAAAGATATCGAGGATGTTGCCGCAGTCAGACTTTGCGCCGTCGGAGATGAACACCTCGGAAGAAGCGAGCGCCACCCCTTTGCGCGCATAGCTGCGCTTGATGGAATCGATGAGCGCCTCGTACCCGTAACAATACTGATCGGGTCCGTAGCCTTTGAAAGTCTCCTTATGCGACATATCGTCGACGGCTTTGTGCATCGCCTCGATGACGACGGGCGCGAGCGGCAGCGTCACGTCGCCGATGGAGAGGCGGATGACGTCCTTATCGGGATGCGCCGCCTTGTATGCGGCAGTCTTCCTGCCCACCGTCGCAAAAAGATAGCTGTCTTTGAGTTGTAAAAAATGTTCGTTGATCTTCATACTATTTTATTTTGCTTCTTTCGCCTGCTTTTTTTCGGCATATTTTACGGCATGGCGGATGAATTCGCGGAAGAGCGGATGCGCGTTGTTGGGACGCGATTTGAATTCGGGATGGAACTGCACGCCCACGAAGAAGTCGTTGGCGGGGACTTCCACCGCCTCGCACAGCGTCCCGTCGGGCGAGGTGCCCGCGATCTTCATGCCGCCCGCTTCGAACGCCTCACGATAATCGTTGTTGAACTCGAAACGGTGGCGGTGGCGCTCCTGCACGAGCTCGCACCCGTACGCTTCCTTCATCTTATCGCCGAGCACGAGGCAGGGATAGGCGCCGAGGCGCATCGTCCCGCCCATCTTCACGCCGTACTGATCGGGCATGAGGTCGATGACGGAATGCTTGCCTTCGGGACAAAATTCCGAGGAATTTGCATCGGCGATGCCGAGCACGCTGCGCGCGTAGTCGATGACCGCGACCTGCATGCCGAGGCATAGCCCGAGATACGGGATGCGATGCTCGCGCGAAAAACGGCAGGCAAGCACCTTGCCTTCGATCCCCCTTCCGCCGAACCCGCCGGGGATGAGGACGCCGTCTGCGCCTTTGAGTTTTTCCTTGACGTTCTTTTCGGTGAGCGCCTCGGTATCCACCCAATCGATCTCGACTTCCGCGCCCGTCTCATACCCGCCGTGCGCGAGTGCTTCGGCAACGGAGAGGTATGCGTCGTGCAGCTGCACGTATTTTCCGCACAGCGCGATCTTGACGTGTTTGCTGCGCGCGTGGATACGGGCGAGCATCGCCTGCCACTCCGTCATATCGATCGCACGCGGATCGAGGTGCAGGATCTTGCATACGATGGTGGAAAGATTGCTCTTTTCGAGCATCATGGGCGCTTCGTACAGCACGGGAACGGTGAGGTTCTCGATGCAGCACTCGGGTTCCACGTTGCAGAACATGGCGATCTTCTCGCGGATGCTCTGCGGCATGGGCGCGTCGACGCGCGCCACGATGATATCGGGGAAAATGCCCATCCCCTGCAATTCCTTGACGGAGTGCTGGGTGGGTTTGCTCTTGAACTCGCACGAACCCGAAATGTAGGGCACGAGGGTCACGTGGATAAAACAGCAGTTCTCCCGTCCCACTTCGCGGGAGACCTGACGGATGGCTTCGAGGAAGGGCTGGCTCTCGATATCGCCCGTCGTACCGCCGATCTCGGTGATGACGATATCGGCATTCGTCGACTTGCCCACCTGATAGATGAAGGATTTGATCTCGTTGGTGACGTGCGGGATGACCTGCACCGTCTGCCCGAGGTATTCGCCCGCGCGCTCTTTGGTGAGCACGTTCCAATACACCTTCCCCGTCGTGAGGTTGGAGAACTTATTGAGGTTTTCGTCGATGAAGCGCTCGTAGTGCCCCAAGTCGAGGTCGGTCTCCGCGCCGTCTTCGGTGACGAACACCTCCCCGTGCTGATAAGGGCTCATCGTGCCGGGATCGATATTGATATAGGGATCGAGCTTCTGCGAAGCGACCTTGTACCCGCGCATCTTCAAAAGACGGCCGAGCGATGCCGCCGTGATGCCTTTCCCAAGCCCCGAAACGACGCCGCCCGTAACGAAAATGTATTTAGCCATAAAAAACAGTTCTCCTTGGTATTCGTAAAACCGCAGACGCGGTCAGATCTCAACTTCGCCCGTAAAGGCAAATTCCGCAGGCCCCGTCATGTACACCGCGGAAGGCGTGTATTCGATGGTGAGGTCTCCCCCCCGCAGATGCACGAGGACGGGCTTTCCCGCCGAAGCGAGCCCGCGCTCGACGGCTGCGACCGCAACGGCGCAGGCGCCCGTACCGCACGCCCACGTTTCGCCGCTGCCGCGCTCCCATACGCGCATCGAAAGTTCGTTCTCGCCGTCCACCCGCACAAATTCGGTGTTCACCCGTTCGGGGAAGGCGGGATGGCGTTCAAAGAGCGGACCGACCGCATCGAGCGGGAGCGCATACGGATCGTCCACAAAGACGACGCAGTGCGGATTGCCCATCGAAACGCAGGTCACATCGTACGTTTTCCCGTCCACCGTGAGCGGGACGCCCACGGCGCGTTCTCCTTCGAAGCGTGCGGGGATACGCGCGGGACGCAGTTCCGCCGCCCCCATATCCACGCGAACGGAACGGACGACGCCCGATCCGACACAAAGCTGCAGCGTCTTGACGCCGCTCTTCGTCTCCACCGTGAGAACGGGCTTTTGCATACCCTTGACTTCGTATAAAAATTTTCCGATGCAGCGGATGGCATTGCCGCACATGTTCCCCTCACTGCCGTCCGCATTGAACATACGCATGCGGGCATCCGCAACGTCGCTTTTGAGGATGAGGACGACCCCGTCCCCGCCCACCGAAAAGTGACGGTCGGAAAGTTTTACGGCGAGCGCCGCGGGATCGGCGGGAACGCGGTCAAAACAGTCGAAATAGATATAGTCGTTGCCGATGCCGTGCATCTTCCAGAATTTTTGCAGCATATCTCACTTTTCCGCAAATGCGGCGCTCAGCGTTCGATGATCTCGTCGCGCTCCGCACCCACCGAAACGAAGGTGATCTTGCACGCGCACAGCTCTTCGATGAGCTTTACGTAGTCCTGCGCCT
This sequence comes from uncultured Clostridia bacterium, assembly GCA_944354085.1. Lineage (GTDB taxonomy): Bacteria > Bacillota > Clostridia > Christensenellales > Borkfalkiaceae > Gallimonas. The sequence goes on from CALVPW010000092.1 coordinate 7,502, forward strand.
CTTTGGGGAGCGCGTCGAAGGTGCGGCAGCCCGTGATATCGCAATTCCAACCCTTGACCTTTTCGAAGACGGGCTTGCAGCGGTCGAGCGCATCGGAGAAGGGAAATTCGTGAACGATCTTGCCATCCAGCTCGTACGCGGTGCAGATCTCCAGCTCTTTGAACGAAGAGAGCACGTCGAGCTTGGTGAGCGCGATCTCATCCGCGCCCTGGCAGCGGATGCCGTAGCGGGAGGCGACCACGTCGAACGGTCCCACCCTGCGGGGACGCCCCGTCGCGGCGCCGTATTCTCCGCCCGCCGCGCGCAGCGCTTCCGCCTTTTCGCCGAAATATTCGGCGGTGAAGGGCCCCTCGCCCACGCAGGTCGAATACGCCTTCATGATGCCGATCGACTTATCGAGTTTGAGGTTGGGCACGCCCGCGCCGATGGGCGCGTAAGCGGCGATCGTCGAAGAGGACGACGTATAGGGATAGATACCGAAGTCGATATCGCGCAGAGCACCGAGCTGGGCTTCGAACATGATGTTCTTGCCCGCTTTGTGCGCCTCGTTGAGCCAAAGCCCCACGTCGCAGATGTATTCCTTTAAGGGCTCGCCGTACGTTTTGAAGTACTCGATGACCTCTTCTACCGTCACGGGCGCGTGATGATAGCCGCCCGCCACGGTGAGGTTCTTCCATTCGACGATATCTTTGACGCGCTGATACAGATGGTCGGGATGCAGCAGCTCCCCCATGCGGAACGCCTTTTTCATGTACTTATCCGCATAGACGGGCGCGATGCCGCGGCGGGTGGAGCCGAACTTTTTATCGGCAAGGCGCTCCTCTTCCAAACAGTCCATGAGCACGTGATAGGGCATGGTGATGACCGCTTTGTCGCTGATCTTGAGATTTTCGGGCGTGATGGAGATGCCCTGCGCGCGCAGACGGTTCGCCTCCTCCGTCAGGTGCTTGATGTCGACGACCATGCCGTTGCCGAGCACGTTGACGACGCCGTCGCGTAAGATCCCCGAAGGCAGAAGGTTCAGGATAAATTTCCCCTTCTCGTTGATGACGGTGTGCCCCGCGTTGTTGCCGCCCTGATAACGGCAGACGACGTCGTAACGGCGGGACAGGAGATCGACCATACGGCCCTTCCCCTCGTCGCCCCAGTTGATCCCGCAGATGGATGTGAGCATATTTCCCTCCTCGATCGGCAGAACGGCGCTCTTACCGTTCCCGCCGCGTTTCAAACAATCGTTGCTATTATACTATGGAATGCACGCGCTTGTCAAGCGTCCGTGTGAAAAAAGACCGCTTCCTTTAATACGCGCGCGCACGCGACAAGCTCCGCTTCGGTTTTACAAATTTTTTGCAAAAATTTTACAATTTTCTGCAATATTTTTACATAAAATACTTGACAGGGCATTGCAGGCGCATTACAATAAAAGTTACAAAAAAACCATGCAGGGAGGTGCGTCATGTTCTGCAGAGACTGCGGCACGAGGCTTTCCTTACGCTACCTTGAAAACGAGGGGCTCATCCCCTACTGCGAAACGTGCGGCGCGTTCAAGTTCCCCTATTTCCCCGTCGCCGTATCCATGACCGTCGTCGACCGCGGCGAAACGAAGATCCTGCTTGCCCGCCACACGGGCGAAGCAGATTTCAAGTTGTTCGCGGGATATATCAAACAGGGCGAGAGCGCCGAAAAAGCCATCCCGCGCGAACTCAAAGAGGAGACGCGGCTGAACGCCGTAAAATGGCGCTACTACGGTTCCCGCTATCACGAGGCGAAAAACGTGCTCATGCTCAACTTTATCGTGACGGCGGACGAGGGCGAGATCGTCCTCAACGAGGAGATCGAAGAGGCGAAGTGGTTCACCCCCGAAGAGGCGCGCGCGGCGATCAAAAAGAACTCCACGGCGGAATACTTTTTATCGGGCGCGCTCAACGAACTCGGCAGGAAAAAATAATACGGGATACAACGCATACAAAAAACGCGGCGGCTGCCGCGTTTTTTTCTGCCGTTCAGGCGCGTACCTGCCCGCTCCCGCGGACGACGAATTTGTACGACGTGAGCTCCCTGAGCCCCATCGGCCCGCGTGCGTGCAGTTTTTGCGTGGAGATGCCCATCTCGGCGCCGAAGCCGAATTCGAACCCGTCGGTAAAACGGGTGGAAGCGTTGTGATATACGCACGCCGAATCGATCTTCTCGAGGAAGGTGCGCGCGGCGTCCTCGTCCGCCGTGACGATGCATTCGCTGTGGTGCGTGGAGTGTTCGTTGATGAACGCGACGGCTTCGCCGACGTTTTCAACGATCTTAACGGAGAGCTTCATGGCGAGGAATTCCGTGTAAAAATCCTGTTCCGCCGCAGGTTTTATGGCGGGAACGAGCGCGCATGCACGCGCGTCGCCCACAAGCTCCACCCCCTTTTCGATCAGGGGCGCGACGAGCGCGGAAAGATGCGCCGCGGCGAAGGCTTCGTCGACGACGAGGCTCTCGCAGGCGTTGCACACCGAAATGCGCTGCGTTTTTGCGTTCAGGAGGATGGCTTTCGCCATGGCGAGGTCGGCATGCGCCTCCACGTATACGTGGCAGTTCCCCGTCCCCGTTTCGATGACGGGCACGGAAGCGTTTTCCAGCGTGCTTTGGATGAGCGACGCGCTCCCGCGGGGGATGAGCACGTCGAGATATTGCTTTTGGCGCATGAATTCGCGCGCGCCCTCCCGCGAGCAGTCCTCCAAAAGCTGGATGAACGCGGGATCGGCTCCGCCCGCGGCGATCGCCTCCTTCATCACGGCAACGATCGTCTGATTGGAGCGGCGGGCGTCCTTGCTTCCGCGCAGCACCACGGCGTTGCCGCTTTTGAGGCACAGCCCGACGGCGTCCGCCGTCACGTTGGGGCGCGCCTCGTAGATGATGCCCACAACGCCGAAGGGCACGCGCACCCGCGCAATGTCCAGCCCGCTCTCCGTGGTGTGCGTTTCGATGACTTCCCCGACGGGACAGGGCAGCGCCATGAGTTTTCTCAGCCCCTCCGCCATCGCCGCAATGCGCTTTTCGTTGAGCAAGAGACGGTCGCGCAGGCTGTCTTCCCGCGTGAAATGCGCAAGATCTTCCCGATTGGCAGCCAAGATCTCTTCTTGGTGCGCCACGAGCGCGTCCGCCGCGCGCGCGAGCATCGCGTTTTTTTCTTCTTCGGTGGAATACGCCGCCGCGCCCGCATGTTCTTTGGCAAGGCGGCAGGTCTCTGCGATCGTCATGGATACCCCCTCGGGCAAAAACGCCCTCTTCATCCGATTATACAACAAAAGCGCGGCGCTTGTCAAATGCGCCGCGCGTACGTTATTCTTCTTCCTCTTCTTCGGGAAGGTCGACGTTGTGCCAGACCGTCTGCACGTCGTCGTTCTCTTCGAGTTTGTCGAGCATCTTGCGGAAGGTCTCGAGCTTGTCCTCGGGCAGGGTGATCTTATTGTTGGGGATCATGGAGAGCTCGGCTTCCAAAAAGCTCAGTCCCTTCTCTTCGAAGAACTTACGCGCCTCGGAGAATGCGGGCACCGCGGTATATACGGTGTACGCGTCCTCTTCGGTGAGCACGTCGTCCGCGCCCGCTTCGATGGCGAGGTCGGTGACCTGTTCTTCGGAGAGTTCGGGCGTGCGTTCGAGGACGATGACGCCCTTTTCGTCGAACATATACGAGACGCTGCCCGTCGTGCCCAAAGAGCCGCCGTGCTTGCTCATGATTGCGCGCACGTCGCCCGCGGTGCGGTTGTTGTTATCGGTCAGCGTTTTGATGATGACCGCGGCGCCGCCCACGCCGTACCCTTCGTAGGTGAGTTCCTTATAATCTCTGTCGCCGAGTTCGCCCGCCGCGCGCTTGATGGAGCGCTCGATGTTGTCGTTGGGCATGTTCGCCGCCTTGGCTTTGGCGATGACGTCGGCAAGTTTGGAGTTGGTGGCGGGGTTGGGATTGGTGCGCGCCGCGACGGCGATCTCACGCCCGATCTTGGTGAAGATCTTGCCGCGGGCTGCGTCCGCCTTCCCCTTTTTTGCCTGGATGTTGTGCCATTTGCTATGACCTGACATACGATGATTACCTCAAAATTCAAAATTCTTTGCTGCGCAGCGCGTACATGAGGATGCCCGCCGAAACGGCGGCATTCAGGCTCTCGCAGCGCGCGTCCATCGGGATGCGCACGGTGATCGCCGCGCGGGTACGCGTTTCTTGGGAAAGTCCGCTGCCCTCGCTGCCGATGGCGAGGCAGAACTTTTTGGGCGGATCGAACGCGAACGCGTTCTCTCCCCCCATATCCGCCGCGACGAGCGGCACGCCTGCGAGCGCGGAGAAGATCTCCTCCCGCGTGCCCTGCATGATACGGGCGAAAAACACGCCGCTCATGCTCGCGCGCCCGCTCTTGGGCGAAAATGCGTCGGCGCAGCCCGCGAGATACAGCTCGCCGTATCCCGCCGCGACCGCCGTCCGTACGATCGCCCCCACGTTGGAGGGATCTTGCAGCCCGTCCAAAAACAGGCACCTGCCCTCGGGCGGGCGCACGCCGCATACGGGGAGCGCGACTTCGGCGGCGATGCCCTGCGGCGTCTTTTCGTCGCAGACGGCGGCAAACGCCCCTTCGCCGAGGAGGACGGCGGGCAGACCGTACGTCTCCCCCGCGTAATCCTCGCGCAGGACGAGCGATCGTACCTGCATCCCCGCAGCGATCGCTTCGCGCACCATCTTGACGCCTTCGACGAGGAAGGCGCCCCGCTCCCGCCGCCCCTTTTTCTCCTTTAAGGAAGCGAGCGCTTTGACGAGCGGGTTCTGTTTGGAAACGATGACCATTCCGAAACGCGAAAAAAGCCTTTTTGCAAAGGCTTTTTGGTGTCAGATAGCGGCTTTCGCCTTGTTGCAGATATCCGCAAACGCCGCGGCATCCGTGACGGCAAGATCGGCGAGCACCTTACGGTTGAGCTCGATCCCCGCCGCTTTGAGCCCGTGCATCAGCTTGGAATAGCTCAGCCCGTTCTCGCGCGCGCCTGCGTTGATGCGGGCGATCCACAGCGAACGCATATCGCGCTTTCTGTGCTTTCTGCCGATGTACGCATAGTTGAGCGACTTCATGACCGCTTCGCGGGCGATGCGGTAGTTCTTGCTCTTGCAGCCAAAGTAACCTTTGGCGAGTTTTAAGATCTTTCTGCGCTTTTTAACGCCGTTTACGCCTCTTTTAATACGCATAATTCACCTCAGTCCTTGTAAGGGATCATCTTCTTGACGTTGTTCTCCTGTGCCGAGGAGACGAGCGTCGTCTGACGCAAATTTCTCTTTCTCTTTCTGTTCTTGGTCTCAGCCTTGTGGTTCTTGCCGCCGTGCGGTCTGTTGACCTTGCCGGTGCCCGTGAGCCAGAAGCGCTTTTTCGAACCGCTGTGCGATTTCTGTTTAGGCATACCTGTATCCTCCGAATGAATTTCCTTGCATGATATCCTGCGCGCCCGTGAGGGCGGTGCATTTTATTTTTTGGCGGGCGCCAAGATCATAATGAGGTTGCGCCCTTCCTGATTGACGGGTTTTTCGATGACGGCGATCTCTTTGAGCATCTCGAAAAAGTTCATCATCACGTCCCGTCCGAGGTGCGCGTGCGCCATCTGTCTGCCGCGGAGGCGGATGGTGACCTTGACTTTGTTCCCCGCTTCGAGGAACTTGGTCGCCTGCTTCGCCTTGACGTTGACGTCGCCGACGTCGATGGTGACGGAGAGCTGCACCTCTTTGAGCTCCACGATCTTTTGGTTGCGCCTGTTCTCCTTTTCCTTTTTCGCCTGTTCGAACTTGAACTTGCCCCAATCCATGATCTTGCACACGGGCGGGACGGCGTTGGGAGAGATCTTGACGAGGTCGAGCCCCGCCTCTTCCGCAAGGCGGATCGCCTCGCGCGGCGACATGACGCCGAGCATTTCCCCCGTTTCGGAGATCACGCGGATCTCGCGGTCGCGGATCTCACCATTCATCTGATTCTGCGTTTTGATAACTCCACCTCGATGAAAAAAGATAGGGCCGCGCAAGGCGGCCCGTGAAAATTTCAGCGCACGCATCTGCGTGCAGACTTCCGAAATTTGTTGACCCGTTCCGCAGCGTGCAGATACGGGGAGAAGGGTTCGCCTCTGCTTGACGTATGGTATTTTAGCAAAAGCGCAGCCCTTTGTCAAGAAAATTTCACCCGAAAAGCAAGAAAATTTTGCGGTCTTGCTCAGAAGATGGTCTTTTCGCGGTCTTCCTTTTGGACGAGCGCGAAGAACGCCTGTTTTTCCATGGCGCCGATATCCCCTTCGCCGCGGCGGCGGACGGAGACGGTGCCCTCTTCCACTTCTTTGTCGCCCACGATGAGCTTATAGGGCACCTTTTCGAGCTCGGCGTCCATGATCTTCCTGCCGATCTTCTCCTTTCTCAGATCGGCGGAAGCACGCAGTCCAAGCGCGCGCATCTCGCCGACGAGCGCCTGCGCGTACTCCGCTGCACGGTCGGTGACGGGGAGCACTTTGACCTGCTCGGGCGCCAGCCATACGGGAAATTTCCCCGCAAAATGCTCGATGAGGATCGCCATGAAACGCTCGATGGAGCCGAACACGACGCGGTGGATCATGATCGGGCGGTGTTTTTGCCCGTCCTCGCCCACGTATTCGATCTCAAACCGCTGCGGGAGCTGGAAGTCGAGCTGGATGGTGCCGCACTGCCACGTGCGCTTGATGGAATCTTCGAGATGGAAGTCGATCTTGGGGCCGTAGAACGCGCCGTCCCCCTCGTTGACGGTATAGGGAAGGTGCAGTTCGTCGAGCGCGGCGCGCAGCGCGTTCGTCGCCGCCTCCCAATCCTCGTCGGAACCGATGGAATTGTCGGGACGGGTGGAGAGCTCCACGTGATATTTGAAACCGAAGAGCGTGTATACTTCGTCGATGATGCGCACGACGCCTTTGATCTCCTCGGTGATCTGCTCGGGCAGCATGAAGATGTGCGCGTCGTCCTGCGTGAAGCAGCGCACGCGCATGAGCCCGTGCAGCTGACCGCTCTTTTCGTGGCGGTGCACGAGCCCGAGTTCGCCCATGCGGATGGGCAGATCTTTATAGCTGTGCGGATGCAGCTTGTACACAAGAAGACCGCCCGGGCAGTTCATCGGCTTGATGGCGCAGTCTTCGCCGTCGATCTTGGTCGTGTACATATTTTCTTTATAGTGATCCCAATGCCCCGAGGTCTCCCACAGCGCGCGGTTCAAAATGATGGGCGTCTGCACCTCGACATACCCCTCGCGGCGGTGGATCTGCCGCCAATAATCGATAAGGAGATTCTTCACCGTCATGCCGTTGGGCAAAAAGAAGGGGAAGCCTTTGCCCTCGTTCATGAGCGCGAAGAGCTTGAGCTCCTTGCCGAGCTTGATGTGATCGCGCTTTTTCGCTTCTTCGAGCATTTGGAAATACTCTTCCATCTCCTCTTTCTTGGCGAACGCCGTCCCGTAGATACGGGTGAGCATCTTGCGCTTTTCGTCGCCGCGCCAATAAGCGCCCGCAATGGAGACGAGGCGGAAGGCTTTGATCTTGCCCGTCGACGGCAAGTGCGGCCCGCGGCACAGATCGATAAAGGCGCCCTGCTTGTAAAAGGAGATCTCCTCCCCTTTGGGAAGATCCTGGATGAGCTCTACCTTATAATCTTCGTGATACTTGCTCATGAGGGCGATCGCCTCTTCGCGCGGGAGCGTGAACCGCTCGATGGGAAGGTTGCTCTTGATGATCTTTTTCATCTCCGCTTCGACTTTGGCAAAGTCGTCCATCGTGATGGGCGTCTTAAAATCGACGTCATAATAGTACCCGTTCTCGATGACGGGACCGATGGCGAGTTTGCTGGTGGGATAGACGGTCTTCAACGCCTGCGCGAGCACGTGCGCGCAGGTATGGCGGTATACCTCGAGTCCCTCCTTATCCTTTAAGGTGACGATCTCCACCCCGTCGCCCTCGCAAAGCGCGTGCGACAGATCGACGAGCTTGCCGTTCACCTTGGCTGCGACGGCGGCGCGGGCAAGTCCTTCGGAAACGGCGTGCGCGGCGTCCATCGCCGTTGCGCCGTTTTCAAGTTCCAGCGTATCGCCGTTTTTGAGTACGATCTGCATGTGAATTCCTCCTCTTTTGAAAGTATTATGCGTGGCATAGTACTCTGCAAAATCAAAAAATATACAAAAAACGCCCCTAAAAACCCCACTTTCGGGTATTTTTAAGGACGCATTCGTTACAATGCGCGGTTCCACCTTAATTGCCGTGCGGCCGCTCTTTTTGTGTTGTGTATCCGTAAAGCGGTTTCGCTTGCCGCGCCTTATGCAGACCTTTCAGCCAAAGGGTCTGCTCTCTGCAAGAAGGAGAGCGGGGCTACTTGTCTTTACGGGCACATTGTAGCACCGCGCCGCAAAATTGTCAAGAAAATATGGCGCGCTCCGCATAATATTTTTGCAAAAAGTCCCCCACGCCGTCCTCCACGTCGCCGAGACATAAAATGAGCCCCGCGTCCGAAAGCACGATCTCGGTCGCGGCGTCCTCTTCCCCCATGAGGCGGCTCTTGCGGCGGGGCAGGAAGTCCTCGCCGTACACGACGCTGCCTTTGAGGTAGATCTTAGCGCTGCTCTCCCCCGCAAGATACGCGCAGAACTTTTTGAGATCGGCGACGCCGAAGGAGGCGGGGATATAGCGCACGATGCGCGCCCATTTTTCTTTGAGGGCGGCGAGGCGGAAATGCCACAGCCCGTCGACGGCGAGTTCCTCCCCCGTCGGCAGCAGCGTTTTGACATAAGCCGCGTCCGTTTTGAGATCCGCCGCGATGAGCGCCGCGATCATCAGCCGCCGTTCCCGCCGCGGCATGCTCACCGCAAGGCGCTCCGCCAAAAAACGCGACTTGTAGCCGATGCAGACGACTTCCGCCACGGCGTCCGCCGCCCGCGCTTTGAGCCCGCGCTCCGCGCAAAGGCGGATGAGCGCGCGTCCGCCGCAAAAACAGAGTTCCCCCGTCCCGCCCCGCTCCATCGCCGCGGGCAGCAGCTGATTATAAAGATATGCGATATACGGCTCGTTGCCGCCGTGTTCCGTGAGCAGCAGGTGTTCCACATCCT
>CALVPW010000093.1 GCA_944354085.1 uncultured Clostridia bacterium
TTTTGGTCGAGGCGACGGGATTTGCGCCTTTGGCGGCGCGCCCCGGTGCACAGCCCACAGGGCTGATGCAGTTTGCGTCCCTGCGATACAGCGCTTTTCTCCACACGCAAACCGTTTGCTCGCGCAAACGCCTCCACCCTCAAATCCCGTCGGGTACGTGTACTCATATCAAAAAAAGGAACAGGAAAAAATCCTGTTCCTTTTTTTGGTCGAGGCGACGGGATTTGAACCCACGACCTCTTGGTCCCGAACCAAGCGCGCTACCAAACTGCGCTACGCCTCGATCGCTTGCCGCGATCTTTTACAGTATATCAAAGGCAAAGGGGATTTGCAAGCAATTTTGCGGCGCTTTTCAAAAACAGAAGCGTATTCTTCTCTTTTCGTGTTGTTTTCGCGGGCGACGGGGCACAATTTTTTATGCGGGCGGTTTGTAAAAATCCTTGCAGAAATCCTTTGTATGCTGTATAATGTTTTTGATATGGCAAAATTTCTTTCGCGCTCACCCGAAGAGACGCGCGCCTGGGCGGAGGCGTACGCAAGCACGCTCGCACCCGGGGACGTTGTGCTTCTCGAAGGGGAGATGGGCGCAGGCAAAACGGTGATCGCGCAAGGCATCGCAAAGGGGCTCGGCGTCAAAGAGGACGTCCTCAGTCCCACATATGCGTATGTGAACAGCTATGCGCCCATGTTTCATTTCGACTGCTACCGTATCGAAAACGAGCGGCAGGCGGAAGAGCTGGGGTTTGCCGATTATTTTGACGCGGGCAAGATCTGCCTTGTCGAATGGAGCGAAAATATCGCCTCCCTCCTGCCCGCGCATTGCAAGAAGATCGCGATCCGTAAAACGGACGAAACGCAACGGGAGATCGAATTTTGAACATCCTTGCCATCGATACGAGCGGGAAACAACTCAATACCGTGTTTGCAGGCGAGGAAGCCGTCGTTCTCAGCCTGAAAGACTGCGCCATGCGGCACTCCGTCCTTTTGATGGGGGAGATCGAGCGGGCGCTCTCGCTGGCGGGAAAGCGGGCGGCGGACTGCGACGCCTTTGCCTGCGTGGTGGGACCGGGATCGTTCACGGGCATCCGCATCGGGATCGCCACCGTCAAAGGACTGTGCCTCGCGCTCGGAAAGCCCGCGCTCCCGCTCACCTCCTTTGACTGTCTCGCATACGCTGATAAGAGCGCAAAAAAGCTCTGCCTCGTGGATGCGGGGCACGGCAATTTTTACGGTGCGTGTTACGAAGACGGCGCCTTGTGCTTTCCGCCTGCCTTTATGTGCAGGGAGGAGGCGGACGCGCGCATCGCCGAAGGGTATGCGCCCGTCGCCGCGGAGGCGCTCTTTGAGGGGGTAGTGACGGCGGATCCCGCCGCGGGGCTGCTGGCTGCCGTCCGCGCGCGGCAGGACGCGTGCTGCGGCGCGCACGCGCTCGAAGCGCTGTATTTGCGCAAGTCGTCTGCCGAAGAAAAGCGGTGAGACGCAAAAGGGGAATGATATGAACGGAAGAGAATGGCGGTATGACGACCTCGGCGCCATCGCCGCGCTCGAAGCGGAGTGCTTTTCCGATCCGTGGAACATGCGCATGCTCGCCGAATCCTTTCTTTCGGGGCGGTTTTTCGGTTCTCTGCTCGAAGAGGGGGGCGTCATCACCGCATACGGCGGGATGAGCGTCGTTGCGGACGAGGCGGAAGTGCAGCTCATCGCCACGGCGGAGATGTACCGCCGCTGCGGACGGGGCGGGAAGGTCATGGAAGATCTTTTGTGCGAGGCGGCGCGGCGCGGCGTTCGGCGCGTCTTTTTGGAGGTGCGCGTCTCAAACGCGCCCGCCATGATGCTCTATCTCAAACACGGCTTTCGGGGGGTGTACGCGCGGGCGCGCTACTACGCCGACGGCGAGGACGCGATCGTCATGGTCAAGGAGTTGGGTTGATCTCGTATCTTCGGAAAGGGGAGGGGGAAGATCTCGTGCTGCTGCACGGATACCTCGCCTCCAAAGAGAGTTTTTACCCGCAGATAACGTATTTTTCGCGCTTTTTTTGCGTGACGGCGCTCGACTTTCCGGGGTTCGGCGGGGCGGAAGAGCTGCCTGCCGCATGGTCGGTCTCCGATTACGCCGATTGGACGGAGGCGGCGTTCTCTTCGCTCGGGATCGTCCGTCCGCGCGTCATCGCCCATTCCTTCGGCGGGCGTGTGGCGGTCAAACTGCTGGCGCGGGACGCCATTGAGCGCGCCGTGCTCGCGGGGTGCGCGGGCATCGTCCCAAAGCGAAAAGCCTCCTACCATGTCCGCGTCAAAGCGTATCGGGCGGTGCGGCGCGTGGCGCCGCGCTGGGCGGAAAAGCATTTCGGGAGCGCCGAATACCGCGCCCTTCCGCCCCTCATGAAGCAAAGCTACAAAAAGATCGTCAACGAAGATCTGCGCGAAGAGGCGGGGCGCATCCGCCGTCCCGTGCTCTTTCTCAACGGCGACTGCGATAAGGAGACGCCGCTCTCTTCGATCGGCGTATATCTTTCCCGTATCCCCGAAAGCCGCCTTGTCGTGCTCGAAGGCTGCGGACATTTCGCACATCTGCAATCGCCGCTCGCGTTCAACGCGGCGGCAGAGGAGTTCTTACGATGACCCTGCAAACCGTTTTATCCGTCATATGCGGCGGCGCGCTGGCGGCGTACGCCTTTTTGCTGTGTTCGATGCGCCTCGTCGCCATCCTGCAGCAGGAGGGCTATGCGGGCGGCGCGTTCCTCAAATGGTATTACCGCGGCAGCAACATCGAGCGCAAAAAAGCATCGCTGCTTGCATTGGCGCTCGCGCTCCTTGCGGCGCTGTTCAGCGTGTGTTTCAGCTTTTTGGGATATAAAGCGGCGAATCTCGTCTCGCTGGCGCCCTTTGCGGGCGTATGCGTCTTTTACTGCGCGGTGCAGACCCGCCGCGCGCTCAAAGTGCCCATGAAGAACACCCCGCGCGCCGTTCGGCTCGTCGCGGCGTACGCGGTGCTGCTCGTTGCCGTCTGCATCGGGCTCGGCTTTGCGCTCACGGCGGTCTCGCTTGCCGCCGATGCCGCTTGGCTGTACCTCGTGCGGTACGTGCCGTTCGCGCTCGTTCCCTTTTTATGCCCGCCGCTGCTCGCCGCCGCGAACGGCGTGATGCGCCTTTACGAAGTGCCGCATACGCGCAAGTTCCTTCGCCGCGCCCAAGAGGCGCTCGCAAAGAGCCCGTCCGTCAAAGTGGGCATCACGGGGAGCTTCGGCAAAACGTCCGTCAAACATTTTGCGGACGTCATCCTCTCCGAGCAGTTCCGCGTGATCGCGACGCCCGCTTCCTTCAATACGCCCGCGGGCATCGCCCGCACCGTCAACGAAGGGGGCGCCGACTGCGACGTCTTTTTGGCGGAGATGGGGGCGCGCCGCACGGGCGATATCGCCGCCTTGTGCGACATGGTGTGCCCTTCCGTCGGCGTCGTGACGGGCGTATGCGCCCAGCATACCGCCACGTTCGGCTCTTTGGACGCCGTCCGCCGCGAAAAGCGCGTGCTCGCAGAGCGCGCCGCAACGTGCGTGCTCGGACGCTCCGCCGCGGACATGGATGGGGGGAACGCGCTCGTCATGGGGCGGGACTTCGACGCGGAGGACGTTCGGATCTCGCAGGAGGAGACCTCGTTCACGCTGCGCCTCAAAGATACGCGCATCCCCGTCACGGTGCCCGTGCTCGGCAGGCACGCCGCCGAGGATATCGCGCTCGCAGCCGCGCTCGCGTATGCGCTCGGGATGCATGCGGATGCGATCGCCGCGGGCATCAAAAAGATCGTGCCCGTGCCGCATCGGCTGGAACGCAAAGAGGCAAACGGCGTCGTCATTTTGGACGATGCGTATAATTGCAACGAAGAAGGCGCAAAGAACGCCGTCGAGGTACTCAAGTGCGGCGGCGGCAAAAAGTTCGTCGTCACGCCCGGGATCGTGGAGCTCGGCGAGCTGGAAGAGGATGTCAACGCCGCGCTCGGCGCCGCGCTCGCGGGGCTCGACAGGGTCATCCTCGTGGGAGAGACGCTCGTGCTCGCGGTGCGCGGCGGATATTTGCAGGCGGGCGGCGACCAGGCGGCGCTCACCATCGTCCCCACGCTGCAGGCGGCGCAGGCGCTGCTTGCAGAGGAGCTCGGCGCGGGCGACTGCGTGCTCTTTTTGAACGATCTGCCCGATATCTATTGAGCGATGATAAATACGCCCGAAACACCCTTGCGATCCAAGGGTGTTTTTTTGTTTGAGGAGGAGTTATGAAAACTGTTGCCGTTTTTTTCGGAGGGGATTCTCCCGAACGCGAGATCTCCGTCATCACGGGGATGCTCGCCGTCAATTTGCTGCGCGGGAGATTCCGCGTCGTGCCCGTGTATCTGCCGCCCGAAGGGGGGATGGCGACGGGACGGTACCGCGGCGTGGAGGATTTTTCCTCCCGCGCCCGCACAAGACATATTCCCGTCGTGCTCGAAGGCTGCCGTTTGCTCTCCCGCGGCAGACGGAGAAAGCCGCTGTGTACGATCGACGCGGCGCTCAACTGCTGCCACGGCGGCATGGGGGAGGACGGAACGCTCGCGGCGCTCCTCAAATGGCACGGCGTCCCGTCCGCCTCTCCCGCGGCGGCGCCGTGCGGCGCTTTCATGGATAAAGCGACGGCGAAGATCTTTGCCGCGGGGCTCGGGATCCCCGTCGTTCCGTGGGCATGCGTGCGCGAGGCTGCGTGGCGGCGGGACGGGGAAGCGGCGGCGCGGGCGGCGGAGGCGCTCGGCTATCCCCTGATCGTCAAACCCGCGCGCCTCGGTTCGAGCATCGGCGTGCACGTCGTGCGGACGCGGGAGCAGCTGGACACGGCGCTCGGCGACGCGTTCTCGCTCGACGACAAAGCGATCGCGGAGCGCTATGTCGCAGACAAGCGGGATATCAACTGCGCCGCATACCGTCTGCGCGGTAAGATATGCGTCTCGTTGTGCGAGGAGGTCTTCTCCGCGGAGGAGGTGCTGAGCTTTTGCGAAAAGTACGAGGCGGGGAAGGGGAGCCGCTTCCCCGCCGATCTTCCCGCCCCGTGCGCGGAGGACATCCGCGCCGCCACGCGCACGCTCTATGAGGCGTTCGACATGCAGGGCGTCGTGCGGGCGGATTTTCTGGTGACGGGGGAGAGGGCGTATTTCAACGAGCTCAACATGATCCCCGGGTCGCTCGCGGGGTATCTGTTCGGCGATTCGCTCGCTTCCGTCGGTCGGTTTTACAAGGCGCTCGTCGAGGAAGCACTCTCCGCCCTGCCCGCACAAAAGCGGAAGATCGGTACGGGAATTTTGGACGGCGCGCAATTTTGCGGCGCAAAAAGTTGCAAACGCCGCGGAAATTTTGTATAATAAAGGGCGAAAAAAATCATTTGTGAGGCAATTATGGCAAAGATCGGAATGAAAACGCCCCTCGTCGAGACGGACGGCGACGAGATGACGCGTATCCTCTGGCAGGATATCAAAGAGCTGCTCATCCTTCCGTACGTCGATCTGAAAACGGAGTATTACGATCTCGGGCTCGCGCACCGCGACGAAACGGGCGACGCCGTGACCGTCGAGAGCGCGCTCGCGACCAAAAAATACGGCGTTGCCGTCAAATGCGCGACCATCACGCCCAACGTGCAGCGCATGAGCGAGTACAACCTCCGCGAGATGTGGAAGAGCCCCAACGGCACCATCCGCCGCATCCTCGACGGCACGGTGTTCCGCGCGCCCATCGTTGTGGAGGGCATCCGCTCTTACATCCCCACGTGGAAAAAGCCCATCGTGCTCGCCCGTCACGCCTACGGCGACGTGTACGCCGCCGTGGATGAGGCGGTGCCCGCGGGCAGCAAAGCGTATCTCGTGATCGAGGACGGGGCAGGGAAGGAAGTCTCCCGCCGTCTCGTGCACGATTTCCAAGGATCGGACGGCGTGGTGCAGGGCATGCACAACCGCGGCGATTCCATCCGCTCCTTTGCGCACGCCTGCTTCCGCTACGCGCTCGACGAGAAGATCCCCATGATCTTTGCGACGAAGGACACCATCTCCAAGGTGTACGACGGCGCGTTCAAGCGCATCTTTGCCGAAGTGTACGAGGAATACGAAAAGGCGTTCGAGGCGGCGGGCATCTGGTATTTGTATACGCTCATCGACGACGCCGTGGCGCGCGTCGTCCGCTCGGAGGGCGGGCTTTTGTGGGCGTGTAAAAATTACGACGGCGACGTGATGAGCGATATGGTCGCCACCGCGTACGGGTCGCTCGGGATGATGACTTCCGTGCTCGTCTCGCCCGACGGGAAATACGAATACGAGGCGGCGCACGGCACCGTCACGCGCCATTATTACAAGTATCTCAAAGGCGAAAAGACCTCCACCAATTCGGTGGCGACCATCTTCGCGTGGACGGGCGCGCTCAAAAAGCGCGGCGAGCTGGACGGGCTCGAAGATCTCAAAGCGTTTGCCGCGCGGCTGGAACGGGCGACCATCCAAACGATCGAGGCGGGCGAGATGACGGGCGATCTCGTGCCCCTCTTCCACCGCGAAGGCGTCACGCCCAAAAAGCTGGACTCCAAAGAATTCTTGCTTGCCGTGCAAAGCAGGCTTTCGTAAAAAAGGCGCGCGTCCCATAACGGGACGCGCGTTTTTCATCTTTGGCTTTTGCGCCGATCAGTCTTTGCGCAAAAGGGATATGAACAGCGTGGCGTATCTCAAAAAATAGACGAGCGAAACGAGGAGCGCCGCAACATACGTGAGCGCCGCCGCCGAGAGCACTTTGCCTGCGGCGGGCACTTCGTCGGGGGAAAGGACGCCGTCCTCCACGAGCATTTTTTTGGCGCGGCGGGAGGCGTTGAATTCCACGGGCAGCGTCACGAGCATGAACAGGGTGGAGAGCCCGAAGAGCCCGATCCCGATATACACCATCCATCTGCCGTAAGGCAGGGGCGAAGTCGTCCACAAAAGGTCGAGCAGCAGCCCCACGATGAGCACGGGCAGCGCCAGCCGCGAACCGATATTCGTCACGGGGACGAGGACGTTGCGGATCTTATAGGGCACGTAGCCCGATTTTTTCTGCATCACGTGTCCCACTTCGTGCGCGGCGACGGCGACCGCCGCCACCGAGCTGCTCCCGTACGAACTCATCGAAAGATTGACGGCGTTTTTTGCGGGATGATAGTGGTCGGTCAGCCTTCCCTCCACACGGTTGACGGAGATATCCGTGACGCCGCGGCTGCGCATGAGCCGCGTCGCCGTATCGTAGCCCGTCATACACGAGCGGGTGGGGACGCGGTCGTATTTTGCATATGTGGAATTGACGCGCGCGCTCGCCCATGCCGAAAGTGCAAGGCAGGGCAGCAATATGAGCAAAAAGAGGAGATAGGAATACATGGTGACCTCTCGTTCGTTTGCGCCGCGAAAGCGGTTCCGCTTATCTTATTATACCGCACTTTCGTTTTGATGTAACAAAATCGCGGTAATTTTCACAAAACGCCGCATTTTTTCACATTGCGCCGCGGGAAAGGACAAATCAATTGCCTTTTTTTGCAGGAATTGGTATACTGTAAGCGGTATGGACAACAAAGTATTTACCGATAAAGTCAGGATCACCGTCAAAGCCGGGGACGGCGGCGACGGGATGAATTCCTTCAAAGCCTTTAAGGGCAAGCCCGCCTGCGGACCCGACGGCGGCGACGGCGGGGACGGCGGCTCGGTCTACCTCGTGGCGGATGCGAACGTTCACGATCTTTTGGCGTTCCGTTACGTTTCCAAGTACTTTGCGGGGAACGGCGAGCGCGGCGGCACCAACAAATGCGCGGGCAAGCGCGGGGCGGATATCCTCCTCAAAGTGCCGTGCGGAACGCTCGTGCGGGACGCGGAGAGCGGGAAGATCGTGTGCGACGCTTACGAGAACGGCGAAAAGATCTGCCTTTTGGCGGGCGGACGGGGCGGCAAGGGCAACGTGCGCTTTACGACGGCGCGCCGCCATGCGCCCAACTTTGCGCAAAAGGGGGTGCGGACGCTCCCGCACGCCGTCATTTTGGAGATGAAGGTCATTGCCGACGTGGGGCTCGTCGGCTTTCCCAACGTGGGGAAATCGACGCTGCTTTCCAAGATCTCCGCGGCAAAGCCCAAGATCGCAGACTATCATTTTACGACGCTCTCGCCAAATCTGGGCGTGGTGCGCTATTACGAACACTCCTTCGTCGTGGCGGATATCCCGGGGCTCATCGAGGGCGCGGCGCAGGGCGCGGGGCTGGGGCATGACTTTTTGCGGCACATCGAACGCACGCGCATGATCTGCCACGTGCTGGACATTGCGGGCG
>CALVPW010000094.1 GCA_944354085.1 uncultured Clostridia bacterium
AACACTTCTACGGCGTCGTCCGTACGGCATGGCTCAACGATCAGAACAGATCGGGCTTCACGATCACCTGCATGGGTCGTACCGAAGGGACCAAGCGCAGCATGTCGATGTTCATGAACAACTATTCGACGATCACGGGCGAAGGGCTCGTCGGCGATCAGTTCGAAGAAGCTGCCGAATGAGCGGAAAAAGAGAAAGATCAAAGGACCTGCCTTGCGGCGGGTCCTTTTTCGCGCGGGAAATTCGCAGAAATTTTTGTTTGCATCTTGCAATTTGCCCGTTTTTGCGTTATAATACAAAAAGAGGAATGAAGTATGCAGGATAAACGCTATCTCGAACGGCTCTCCGTTCAGTTTCCCGCTGCCGCCGACGCGGCAACGGAGATCATCAACCTTTCCTCCGCGCTCAACCTTCCCAAGGGCACGGAGCACTTTATCACGGACATCCACGGGGAATACGAGCCGTTCATCCATATTCTCAAAAACGGTTCGGGCTCCATCCGCAAAAAGATCGAGGAGGAGTTCAAAGGCTCTCTTTCGATGAAGGAGAAAAAGTCGCTCGCCACCCTCATCTATTATCCCGAGCAAAAGCTCGCGCAGATCGAGGCGACGGAGGAGGATCTCGACGATTGGTATAAGACGACCATCTACCGTCTGGTGCGCGTCAACCGCCGTATCGCTTCCAAATACACCCGCTCGCGCGTGAGAAAGGAGCTCCCGCATGATTACGCGTATATCATCGAGGAGCTTCTGAGCGAAAAGGAGGAGGTCGAGGACAAGGAGGCGTATTACAGCGGCATCATCTCCGCGATCATCTCCACCAAGCGCGCAAGGCACTTCGTCATCGCTTTTTGCAACGTCATCCAGCGCCTCGCTGTCGACCGCATCCACATTTTAGGCGATCTTTTTGACCGCGGACCGGGCGCGCATATCATCATGGATACCCTTTTAGGCTTTGATAACGTCGATTTCCAATGGGGCAATCACGATATCTGCTGGATGGGCGCGGCGAGCGGGAGCCTTGCCTGCATCGCCTCGGTGGTGCGCATCTCGGCAAAGTACGGCAACTTCAACACCATCGAGAACGGGTACGGCATCAACCTTCTGCCGCTTGCAAAATTTGCGCTCGATACGTATGCGGGCGACCCGTGCGACTGTTTCGTCATCAACGGTTCGCAGAGCTACGAGCCGTACGATCCCGATATGGACCGCAAGATCCACAAGGCGATCACCGTCATCCTCTTCAAGCTCGAAGGTCAGCTCATCGCCCGCCATCCCGAATATAAGATGGAGGGGCGCCGCCTGCTCGATAAGATCGACCGCGCGGCGGGCACCGTGACCATCGACGGAAAGGCGTACCCGCTCGAAGATAAGAATTTCCCCACCATCGATCCCAACGACCCGTACGCGCTCTCGGCGGGGGAGACGCTGGTGATGGAAAAGCTGCGCTACGCCTTCGTCAACAGCGAAAAGTTGCAGCGGCACGTCTCCTATCTTTTTACCCGCGGCAGCATGTACCGCACCTACAACGGCAATCTGCTCTATCACGGGTGCGTCCCGCTCGAAGAGGACGGTTCCTTCAAAAAGGTGCAGGTGGGGGATAAATTTTACAGCGGCAGGGCGCTCTTCGAGGAATTGGAGAGCTGGGCGCGCAAGGGCTATTATTTGCCTGACGGCGAAGAGAAGACGTTCGGGCAGGATACCATGTGGTTCCTGTGGGCGAACGAGAATTCTCCCCTGTACGGCAAAGAGCGCATGACCACGTTCGAGCGCTACTTCGTCAAGGATACGAGCTGCTATTACGAGGCGAAGAACTCGTACTACAAGTATCTCAACGACAATAAGATCATCTCCGCCATCTTAAAGGAATTCGGGATCGATCCCGATTCGCCCACGGCGCATATCATCAACGGACACATGCCCGTACATCTGAAAAACGGCGAAACGCCCATCAAATGCGGCGGGCGGCTGCTGATGATCGACGGCGGGATGTCCCGTCCCTATCAGCGGGAGACGGGCATTGCGGGGTATACCCTCATCAGCAATTCGTACGGGATGCGCCTCGTCGCGTACGAGCCCTTCCGTTCGACGGAGGAGGCGATCAAAAACGAGAGCGATATCCACTCGGTGACGGAGGTCGTGCAAAAGACCAGCGACCGTCTCTCCATCCGTGATACCGACGAAGGGCACCGCATGCAGGAGATGATCGCAGAGCTTTCCGATCTGTTGGAGGCGTACCGTTTGGGCGTCATCCGCGAACTGCACGAGAGCATCCGCTGAACGTTGTAAAAAACGTTACGGACGCTGATCGGATAGGGACAGCGGCGGCAAAAAAGAAGCGTGTGAGTTCAATGACCCATGCGCTTCTTTTCATCGATCGGGCTTTGTATATTTCGCCTGCTGCGACGAAGCGGGATAAACGCGCATGGCGCATTGCGCTCATCGGCAGAGCTTTATTGGAAGCAGGGCTCATCGCCGTGACCGATCCCGATACCCTCACAAACCGCAGCCAAAGATATTTTAAGGCCTAAGTATAACAAATATTCGGCAATGCTCAACAGAAAAATTTCTTATCAAATAACAGAGCGTCCATAAAATTTATGAAAGAATTTTTTCCGCGAACGCGCGTTTGCGGGAATTTTTAAGGAGTCCATCTATGAAAGTCGTTATCATCGGCGGCGTCGCGGGCGGCGCGACTGCCGCGGCGCGCATCCGCAGGCTGGACGAGAATGCCGAGATCGTTATGCTCGAGCGCACGGGGTACGTGAGTTACGCCAACTGCGGGCTCCCGTATTACGTGGGCGGCGCCATCCGTGAGGAGGAGGCGCTCACGCTGCAAACGCCGCAGTCATTTTTTGCACGTTACCGCGTGGATGTACGCGTCGGACACGAAGCGGTCGCCATCGACCGCGCCAAAAAATGCGTCCGCGTGCGCGATCTTGCTTTGGACAGGGAGTACGAGGAGGGGTACGATAAGCTGCTCCTTGCGCCGGGCGCGACGCCCACGGTGCCCGCTTCCGCGCGGACGGACGATCCCCGCGTCTTCACGCTGCGCACGGTGGAGGATACCCTCGCGCTGCACGATTTTGTCGCGGGCAAAAAGCCGAAGACCGCCGTTGTGGTGGGCGGCGGCTTCATCGGGCTGGAAACGGCGGAAAATCTCACGGAGCGCGGCATCAAAGTCACCCTCATCCAAAGGGGGGATCACGTGCTCGCCCCGCTCGATCGCGACATGGCGTGCTTTTTACACGCGGAACTCCTCCGCCGCGGCGTCGATCTGCGCCTGAACACCCCGTTCGATGGGTTGGAAACAGACGGCGGGCTGCGCGTGCGCACGGCGCACGGCGAGATCGCAGCCGATCTTGCCGTCATCGCGCTCGGCGTCACGCCCGATACGGCGCTCGCCGCTTCGGCGGGATTGCAGCTCGGGCAAAAGGGGAGCATCGTCACCGACGCGCACATGCGCACTTCCGATCCCGATATCTACGCGGCGGGCGACGCGGTGGAGGTCATGCATTTCGTGACGGGCGCAAAGGCGCTCATCGCCCTGGCGGGTCCCGCCAACAAACAGGGGCGCATCGCGGCGGATAACATCTGCGGCATTTCGAGCGTGTACGGCGGCTCGCAGGGCTCTTCCGTCATCAAAGTCTTTTCGCGTACGGCGGCGAATACGGGGCTCAACGAAAAGGCAGCCCGCGCCGCGTCGATCGCGTACGATAAAGTCATCCTTTCGCCCGCGAACCATGCGACCTACTATCCGGGGGCGGAACTCATGACGATCAAGGTGCTCTTCGAACGGGGCACGCTGCGCCTTCTCGGCGCGCAGATCGTGGGCGGTGCGGGCGTGGACAAACGCATCGACGTGCTCGCGACCGCCATCCGCGCGGGGATGCGGGCAGATATGCTCAAAGATCTCGATCTCGCCTATGCGCCGCCCTATTCCTCGGCAAAAGATCCCGTGAACATGGCGGGCTATATGATCGAGAATATCGCCGCGGGCAGGGTAAAGCAGTTCTTTTTTGAGGATATCCCCGCGCTCCGCGCTGCGGCGGACGCGGTGCTCCTCGATACCCGCACGCCCTACGAATATGCGCGCGGGCATGCGGAAGGGTTCGTGAATATCCCCCTCGATGCGCTCCGCGATCGGATGGGGGAGCTCCCGCGCGGCAAACGCGTGTACGTGATGTGCCAAAGCGGGCTCAGGAGCTATCTTGCCTGCCGTATCTTAGCGCAGAACGGCGTGGATTGCTATAATTTTGCGGGCGGCTTCCGCTATTACGCGGCAGTCGGCGGCAAAGTGGAATAAAAAGCGAAAAAAATGAGCGCCCGCCGCGCAAACATGCGCGGCGGGCGCCCGTGTTTATACGAACAGCGTTTCGTATTCGTTGGTGTGTTTTTGCGTGAGCACGTTATACAGATCGTTCGCGCGCACGTCGAGCGCAAAACAGGCGCGGGCGGTTTTGGAGAGCGCGGAGTAATCGCTCTTGCGGACGAGGGCGGGAAAAGCGCCCTGGCTTAGGTCTTTTAAGATCTCTTCCGCCTTGTCGGAGCGTACGGCGAGCGTCTTATAGTAGAGGGGTGCGGCGGAAAACGTCTGTACCATGTCGCGGGTGATGCCCAAAAAGTTCTCCGAAAGGATGCGTTTGAGGCGGGAGAGCGTGTAGCGTTTGGAGACGACTTTTTTGAGCGCTTCCTCATAGCAGGGATTGCTGTGCGCCATCGCTTTGAGGCGGTTCTCCAAGCCCTCGGCGCAGTCGGGACAGCGGGCGATCTGCTCCTCGCTCGCCGCGGTGAGCGCGCACAGCGCGGCTTGTCCGTAAGGGAAGGGCGCGGCGTGCAGGGCGGCTGCGTACACGTGGGGCGGGAGATTGTTTTTGAGCGCCTTTTTTGCCTTGCGGGAGCCGTCGGCGATCGCGCCGCGCAGCGCCGTCGCCGAAGAAAAATCGCGAAAGAGCGCCGTATCGGCATACCCGCCTCCCACCCGCGGGATGGGCAGCGGATCGATGGCGGCATTTTCTTTGAGGATGGCGCGGCAGTACTCCGTTCCCAGGATGTTGTTGGGCGAGGTGAGGAGCGCTTCGTCCACGTCCGCGCCCGAGGCGATCAGGGCGGCGCTGCGGGCGCGCACATAGGAGGTGCCGTCCTTCATGTTTTCTTTGAGCGCCGCTTTGAACTGCTTGCTCTCGTTGAGCGTGGCGCGCGCGGTGCGTAAAAAGTCCTCCTTCGTGCCGCTCTCGCAGCCGAAGGCGAGGCGGGAGACGCAGGGGAGCGAGGCGAGGATGCGCACGGCGCCGTATGCGAAATTTTCGGCGGAGGAGACGGCGAAGGCGGCGGGCAGTTCCAAAACGACGTCCGCGCCGCCCTCCACGGCGTGCGCGGCGCGGGTGAATTTGTCAAAGACCGCCGCGTCTCCGCGCTGGGTGAAGTTCCCGCTCATCAGGCAGAGCACGCCGTCGCACCCGCTTTGCCGCCGTATCTCGCCGAGCTGATATTTGTGCCCGTTGTGGAAGGGGTTGTACTCACAAATGATCGCACAATATTTCATGAATTTTCCCTCGTGTTCTTTACAAATATAAAAAAAAGGTGTATAATGATACCGTGAATGTGCTTCCGCGTTTATTATACACGAAACGCGGGAAAAAAGAAAGAGTTGGAGGGAATTTTTATGGCAGATTTGATGCGCAAGATCAAAACGCTCGGCAGGAAGATCGTGGAGAGCGGGTCGGTCGTCGAAGATATCAAAAAGCGCGCGAGCGCCAAACAGCGCAGGATCGTGCTGTGCGAGGGCGAGGACAAGCGCGTGGTCGAGGCGGCGGTGCGCTGCGTCGAAGAGAACATCGCAAAGATCGTGCTGCTCGGCAAGGAGTCGGAGATCAAAGCGGCAAATCCCGGGCTCGATCTTACGGGGGTCGAGATCGTCAATCCCGTAACGTCGCCCAAACTTGACGAATACGCCGCGCTCTTGTACGAACTGCGCAAGGCGAAGGGCATGACGGAGGAGCAGGCGAAAGAGCAGGCGAAGGACAACACCTTCTTCGGCGCGCTCATGCTCAAAGCGGGCGACGTGGACGGGCTCGTCTCGGGCGCGTGCCATTCCACCGCGAACACGCTGCGCCCCGGGCTCCAGATCATCAAAACGGCGCCCGGCGTCAAGTCGGTCTCCAGCTTCAACCTTCTCGTGGCGCCCGCGGGCGGGAACAAGTACCTCGACGACGGGCTCATCGTGTTCGCCGACTGCGGTTTGAATCCCACCTATACCGCCGAAGGGCTTGCCGACTGCGCCCTTGCAACGGCGCAGAGCGCCAAGGAGATCGCGGGCATCGAACCCCGCGTCGCCATGCTCTCCTTCTCGACGATGGGCTCCGCCAAGCACGACAACGTGACGCTCGTGCAGGAAGCGACGCGCATCGCCAAGGAAAAAGCGCCCGAACTCGCGCTTGACGGCGAACTGCAATTCGACGCCGCCCTCGTGCCCGAGGTCGCCGCGCTCAAAGCGCCCAAATCGCTCGTCGCGGGGCATGCGAACGTGTGCATCTTCCCCGACTTGCAGGCGGGCAACATCGGCTATAAGATCGCCGAGCGCCTCGGCGGGTTCCAGGCGATCGGTCCCATCTGCCAGGGATTTGCAAAACCGCTGAACGATCTTTCGCGCGGGTGCAAGGCGTCGGATATCGTCTGCGCCGTGGCGATCACCGCGCTCCAGGTGCGCGACGAAAACTAAGCAAAATCAGGAAAAACGACCAAAGGGGATAGATATGAAAATTCTTGTCATCAATGCAGGCAGCTCTTCGCTCAAATACCAGCTCATCAACATCGAGACGGAGGAGGTGCTCGCCAAGGGCACCGTCGAGCGCATCGGCATCAAGGGCAGCAATTTAACGCACAAGGCAAAGGGCAAAGCCTTCGTCATCGAAAAGGAGATCAAAGACCACACCGAGGCGATCCAGCTCGTTTTGGGCGAGCTCATCGACGGCGAGGCGGGCGTCATCCGTTCGATGGACGAGATCGCCGCCGTCGGGCACCGCGTCGTCGCCTCGGGCGAGGCGTTCAAAAAGACGACGCTCGTCACCGACGAAGTCATGAAGACGATGGACGAGATCGCCGAACTTGCGCCTTTACATAACCCCGCGGCGATCCTCGGCGTCAACGCCTGCCGCGCGGTCATGCCCGACAAAAAGATGGCGCTCGTCTTTGATACCTCTTTCCATCAGACGATGCCCGATTACGCATATCTGTATGCGATCGATTACGACGATTACAAGACGTATCAGGTGCGCAAATACGGCGCGCACGGCACGTCGCACAAGTTCGTTTCGCAGGCGGCGGCAGAGTATCTCGGCAAAAAGCCCGAAGAGCTCAAGATCATCACCTGCCACCTCGGCAACGGCTCGTCCATCTCCGCGGTGGACGGCGGCAAGTGCATCGATACGTCGATGGGCTTCACGCCGCTCGCAGGCGTGCCGATGGGGACGCGCAGCGGCGACATCGACGCCGCGGCGGTGGAATTTTTGTGCCGCAAAAAGGGCATGAACATCCACGACGGGCTCACCTACCTCAACAAAAAGTGCGGTATGCTGGGGATCTCGGGCGTTTCGTCCGACTATCGCGACCTTACGGCAGCCGCGAACGAGGGGAACTACCGCGCGCAGCTGGCGCTGAATATGTTCGTGTACGCCTGCAAAAAGTACGTGGGTTCGTACATGGCGGCGCTCGGCGGGCTGGACGTCATCGTGTTCACCGCGGGCGTGGGCGAGAATACGCCGCATATCCGTGCGGGCATCCTCAAGGATATGGAGGCGTTCGGCATCGAACTCGACGAAAAGAAGAACGACTTCAAGAACGACGGCGCCATCCACGAGATCGAAAAAGAGGGCTCCAAAGTCAAAGTGCTCGTTATCCCCACCAACGAAGAACTCGTGATCGCCCGCGAGACGGCGGCACTCCTTTGATTTTTGAAAATCTTGTAATTTGCGCGCGAAAAAAGATTGACAAAGCAGCGCAAATCGCCTATACTTTGTAAGTCAGCGTGTTGAGCCATGATCCCTGAAATCGACGTCCGTACGCTTACGGCAAAAAAATCGTACGAGGGGGCGCTTGCATTTTCCTTTGCGCCCGATCCCGAGCTTCTCGCCATCCCGTTCACGCGGTTCGAGGGGGAAGTACATGCGGAACTTTTCTACCGCATTTTCGAGGATAACGGCGTCGAGGTGACGGGCACGATCGCGTTTACGCTCGCGGGCGAATGCTCGCGGTGCCTCGAAGAGGCGCAGGCGGCGGTCACGGGCACGGTAGAAGGGTATTTTCTCCCCGGCGAAAGCGACGGCGAGAATTACGGTTACCGCTTCGGGAAGGTCGATCTTTCCGAACTCATGCGCGACAGCGTGATGTTTGCGCTTCCCGCGCGGCTTTTGTGCGATGCGTGCAAGCAATGGGAAAAAGAATAAGAAGAGGTGAAAGAGAATGGCAGTTCCCAAGAGAAAACAGTCGAAGAGCAGAACGAACAAGCGTTTTGCCAACTACAAGGCGACGGCGCCCGAACTCGTCGAGTGCCCGCATTGCCATGAGCTGAAAGTTGCGCACCGCGTGTGCAAAAACTGCGGCTATTACGACGGGAAAGAAGTCGTTGCCGAAAAGCAGGAAACGAAGTAAGTTCTTTTTGACGAACATAAAGAAGCGGACCGTTCAGAGCCCGCTTCTTTTCATACCGTTTTGCGGGAGGGCGAAAAAATGCGCATGATCGGAAATTCGCTCAAGAATTTTTGCAAGTGCCTGCCGTATATTTTTGTGCCGCTCGGGTGCGTGTTCCTCGGCTTTTTGTTCGGCATCGAGCTCTTGCTGAATTCTGTGGCGGAGCAAGCAGCCTACGTGGAGGCGGAGCTCTCCGCGCTGCTCGAGATGACGGACGCCTCCTTCGACCGTCTGACGGGATTCGTGATCGCCGCCGCGCGCGAGCTCGATTGGAGCAAACCGCTCGATACGATCACCTCGCTGTTCGACGGGGTATGGCTGACCGATAAGATCGTCGAATTTTTACAGCTCTCGGCAGAAGAGGCGACCGCTTTGCAGGAGGAAGTGACCATGCTCGCGGCGGAGGTCGCCATGGCGCTCATCGTCGATCTTTTGGGGCTCGTGCTCTGCGTGGCGGGCGGCGTCATTTTGGGGTATTTTGTGACCAACGCCTTTGTGCGGCGCAGCACCGTGCGGCGCGGATTTTGGGGATTCTGGATCGCGAGCATCGTCGACGCGCTCCTCACCGCTTCCCTCATCGCCTTCGTCACATGGCTTTTGACCGTCTCAAAGGCGGGGGCGATCGTCTCGGGTATCGTAGGCGTGCTGCTCTTCGGCTTCGTTTCGCTGTTCGAGGCGTACCTGCTGCACGGCAGGGGGAAGGTGCCCTTCGTCAAAGTCGTCAACGTCAAAAACTGCATTGCCGTCTATTTTTCGCAGCTCGCCGTGCTCGCGGCGGCGACCGTCGTGAGTATGCTCGCCATGTGGATCCTGAGCACGCTCATCGCCGTGGCGGTCGTGCTTTCGGTGGTCATCATCGCGCTGCTCGTGATCAACGTGAACGCGGAGTCGTACGTCGACGGGATGGCGCGCAGCCTGCCGCTCTCCGCCCGCCGCATCAAGACGTATGCGGGGCTTGACGACGTGCCTGAATTTATGAAAGAAGACGCGGCGCTCGAAGAGACGCTCGCGGAACGATCGGAGGGAAAATAATGAACAAATCGGCTTTTTATGCACTTTCGTACGGCGTGTATGTGTGCACCTCGTGGGACGAGGGGCGCCCCGTCGGCTGTATCGCCAACAGCGCGATGCAGATCACTTCGTCGCCCGCGACCATTGCCGTCTCGCTCAACCACGATAACTACACGAATGCGTGCGTGCGCGCAACGGGGCGGTTCGCGATCGCCGTGCTCGGCGAGCACGCCGATCCCAAGCTCATCGGCAAATTCGGATTTTCCTCTTCCAAAGATACGGATAAATTCGAAGGCACGCCTTACGCCGTCCGCGGCAAGATGCCCGTGATCGACGGCTGCGTGAGCTGGTTCTCGTGCAAGGTCGTCGATACGATGGAAACGGGGACGCACACCGTATTTTTGGGCGAAGTGCTCGACTGCGACGTGCTGCTCTCCGATACGCCCATGACGTACGCGTACTATCATAAAGTGCTCAAAGGCAAGACTGCCGCCAACGCGCCCACCTATCAGGAGGAGAAGGGGAGCGGAAAATACGTTTGCAGGATCTGCAAATACGAGTACGACGGAAAGGTGCCCTTTGAGGAACTTCCCGATGACTGGACGTGTCCCATCTGCGGCGCGCCCAAATCACAATTCGAAAAGAAATGACGTTTTTGTAAAAAGAGCTCTTGCGGGAGCTCTTTTTTTGTGCTGCGCGCGTTCTTTTTCGGCAAATTGCACGCAAAAAATAAATTTTTCAAAAAACACTTGACAAATATACCAACAGGGGGTATAATAGAGGGCGAAGATACCCCAAAGGGGTAATGGAGGGGCAAGATGGAAGCGTGTGAACATTGCGAACGGCATTTTAAGCAAAAACCGCGGAGCGAGAAGGAGATCAAGCAGCTCGTCAACCGCATCAACCGCATCGTGGGGCAGCTGGGCGGCATCAAGCGGATGATCGAAGAGAACCGCTATTGCGGGGAGGTGCTCATCCAGGTATCGGCGGTGGAGAACGCGGTGCGTTCGTTCGGTTATCTCGTGTTGGAAGAACACATGGATACGTGTGTGACCGAAATGATCCGCGCGGGGGATCCCGACATCGTAAAAGAGACGGTCGAGCTCGTCAAAAAGCTCAATTAAAGGGGCGCATATCTGTGGGGCTGATGCCAAAACAGCTGCAAATCGCAGCGCGGGTACGCGTTTTATAGGGGCATAGCATGAAAAAGAAGTATTCGGTCACGGGCATGACGTGCGCGGCGTGCTCTTCGGGCATCGAGCGGACGGTACGCAGGATGCAGGGCGTGGAGGCGTGCTCCGTCTCTTTGATGGGCGAGAGCATGGAAGTCACCTTCGATGAGACGGTGGTGAGCGACGCGCGCATCAAAAGCACCGTCGCATCGCTCGGATACGGCGCGTACGATTACGGCGCGGCGCCGCAAAAAAAGCAGCGGCGCCTGACGCTCGGCATACGCTTTTTGCTCTCGCTCGTGCTGCTCGTTCCCGAGATGTACTTTGCGATGGGGCATATGCTCGGGATCCCCGTGCCGCACGGGTGGCTGAACTACGGGTCCCAGATCGGGCTCACGCTTGCCGTTCTTCTCATCAACGGGCAGTTCTTCGTGAGCGGCGTGCGGGCGGCGGTCAAGCGCGTGCCGAATATGGATACGCTCGTCACGCTGGGAGCGGCGGTCTCGTTCTTGTACAGTCTCGTGATGGCGATCCTCACGCCCGAGGAGCCGACGCTCTTTTTTGAATCGGCGGCGATGATCGTTACGCTCGTCACGCTGGGCAAGTGGCTGGAAGACAAGAGCAAGCGCCGCACGGGGCGGGAGCTGGAAAAGCTGCGCCGCCTCGCGCCCGATACCGTGACGGTGGAGCGCGGGGGCGAAGAGCAGACGATCGCCCTTTCCGAGGTGGAGGCGGGCGACGTTCTCGTCGTGCGGCAGGGCGAGTGCATCGCGGCGGACGGCACTGTTTTGGAGGGGCACGCGTTCGTCGATGCTTCCGCCGTGACGGGGGAGAGCCTCCCCGCGGAGCTCGTTCCGGGGAGCCGCGCAACGAGCGCCGCGCTCGTGACGGGCGGATATCTGAAGATCAGAGCGGAAAAGGTGGGGGAGGACAGCATGCTCTCCGCCATCGTCCGCATGGTGCGCGAGGCAGGCGCGAGCAAAGCGCCCATCCAAAAACTTGCCGATAAGATCGCCGCGTTCTTTGTGCCCGCCGTGCTCACCGTCGCGCTGATCACCTTTCTTGCATGGCTGTTTACAACGTGGGACGTCGCCGCGGCGTTCAACTTCGGCGTGAGCGTCATCGTCATCTCCTGCCCGTGCGCGCTGGGGCTCGCCACGCCCGTCGCCGTGATGGCGGCAACGGGACGGGGCGCGGGGATGGGCGTGCTCGTCAAATCGGCGGAGGCGCTGCAACGGGCGGCGGACGTCGGGACGGTGCTGCTCGACAAGACGGCGACCGTCACGGAGGGCAAGCCGCGCGTCGTGGACTTCGTCGCGTACGGCGGCGAAGCGGAGGCAAAGCGCATCGCTTACGCGCTCGAACGCAAACTCAACCATCCGCTCGCGCAGTGCATCGTGGAATACTGCGGTGCGGGCGGCGAAGCGGAAGACGTGGAATACGTCGTCGGACAGGGCGCCCGCGGACGGGTGGACGGCAAAACGTACCTGCTCGGCAACGCGCGCATGACGGGGGCGTGCTTTACGCCCGCGCAGGCGGAGGCGTACTCCCGCCTCTCCGCCCAAGGGAAGACGGTGCTCTTTCTTGCGGAGGATGGGCGCATCCTCGCGCTGTTTGCGCTGGCAGATACGATCAAAGCGGGCAGCCGCGCGGCGATCGCGGCGTTAAAGGACATGGGCATGTCCGTATCCATGCTCACGGGCGACAACGCGGCATGCGCGCGTTCCATCGCGGAAAAAGCGGGCATCCCTTCGGACATGGTATATGCCGAAGTGCTCCCCGCCGACAAGCTCGGCTGCGTCAAGGCGCATAAAGCGCAGAACGCCGCGCGCGCGAAACACGCCAAAAGGGGCGTGGCGATGATCGGCGACGGCATCAACGATTCGCCCGCCCTCAAAGAGGCGGACGTGGGGCTCGCCATGGGCAACGGGACGGACGTTGCCATCGAGAGCGCCGACTTCGTGCTCATGGGGGGCGATCTCGGCGCAGCGCCCCGCGCGTTTGCCTTAGCGCGGCGCACCATGCGCATCATCAAGCAAAATTTGTTCTGGGCGTTTTTTTATAACGTCATCTGTATCCCGTTGGCGGCGGGGTGCTTTGCCTGGGCGGGCGTGACCCTCAACCCCATGATCGCGGCGGCGGCGATGAGCTGCTCCTCCCTCTTTGTGGTGGGGAACGCGCTGCGGCTCACGAACTTTTTACGCGGGAAAAAACAAAAAACGGCAGATGCCGATCAAGGAGAAAGTGATATGAAAAAGACGCTTTTCGTGGAAGGGATGATGTGCATGCACTGCGTCAAGCACGTCGAAGACGCGCTCGCCGCGGTCGCGGGCGTGGAAAAGGTGAACGTCGACCTCAAAAAGAAACGCGCCGTCGTCACCTTAAAAGAGGACGTCGCGGACGAGACGCTCAAAGCCGCCGTTCGGGCGGCGGGGTACGAGGTCGTCAAGATCGCATAACGGAGAGCGCCGCCAAAACAAATTTGTTTTGGCGGCGCCTTGCTTTCTGACAAAATACGACGTATCCCGTCACATCTTCCATGCGTGCGCAGGCGTGCAGGCGTTATCCTGTAAAAAAACGGGAGGCAGGCATGCAAACGCTCTTACTTGACAGACGCACACAGGATATGATCGAAGGATACGTGCCCGACGGGGCGGTGCTCACGCTGTTGGTGCGCTTTTTTTCTATTTTTTCGGACGGGACGCGGCTGCGCATCCTTTCGGCGCTCGCCATCTCCGAAATGTGCGTCACGGATATCTCCCGCGTGCTCGGGATCAATCAGACGACGGTGAGCCATCAGCTCAGATTTTTGAAGGACGCGGGCATGGTATGCACCGACCGCCACGGTAAGATCATCTTTTACTCGCTCTCCAACGAGATCGTCAACGATATCCTTTTGAAGGGCGTGGAATTTTTGGGGTATTGAGGCGCATATTTTTTGTCCGCCTGCGCATGATGATGGCAGGAGGGAAGTATGGTATTTTTCAACATCGTTTCGTACATCCTCGTCCTGTTGGGCGCGCTCAATTGGGGGATGTTCGGCATCTTCGACTTCAATCTCGTTTCGGCGATCTTCGGCGGACCGAGGAGCGTGGGCGCGATCATCGTGTACTGCGTGATCGCTGCGGCGGCGATCTGGCTCATCCTTTCGCCGTTTATCACGAACGGGATGCTCAAACTGCGCGGCGACCGCGTCGCACACGAAGTCAAGCACTCTTAAGCCCGCACGGCGGATGCGGAACGGGGCATAATCGCGCCCCGTTCCGCATTTTTTATGGTATGACGTTGCTCGATTGCGGACAAGGGGCGCGGGTGCGCGTAAAGCGCGTGCTTGCGGCGGGCGCCGTTGCCGAACGGCTCGCGGCGCTCGGCGTTCAAACGGGAGAAGCGGTCGCGGTGCTGCGCGTCTCGCCGCGCAAAAGAACGCTCGTCGCGGGGACGGCGTATGCGGTGTTCGCGCTGGACGCGGCGCTCGCCGCGGCGGTGGAGGTGACGGATTGAGGCTGCTGCTCGTCGGAAATCCCAACGCGGGGAAGAGCACCTTGTTCAACGCGCTCGCCCGCGGCGGCGCGCGGGTGGGGAATTGGCACGGCGTGACGGTATGCGCGCTCGAAAAACAGACGGCGATCGGCGGGAAAAAGGTCACGCTCGTCGATCTTCCCGGCATGTATACGGCAGAGGGGACGGGCACGGAGGAGGCGGCTGCGCGGGCGTATTTAAGGGCGCACCCCGTCTCGCCCGTCCTTTTCGTATGCGAATGCGCGGCGCTCGCGCGGTGCATGCCGCTCTTTTGCGCGCTCGCCGCGGGGCGGCGGGCTGCGATCGCGCTCACCAAGGCGCGGCGCTTTTTCAAACGGGGCGGAAGGCTGGATGTTGCGGCGCTCTCCTGCCGTCTCGGCGTGCCCGTCTTCGTGGCGGAGGGGCTGCGGCGGGACGCGCTCAAACGGCAGGCGGCGCGCGTCTTTTCCGCGCCCGTGTTTTGCGGGAAGGCGGTCTCGCTCGGCGGCATCTTTTTTCCGCCGCCCGCATCGCTCTCGCGGGCAGATATGCTCCTGACGGACGTCCGCTTCGCGCTGCCCTTCTTTTTTGTGCTGCTTGCCGCGGTGTTCTTTGTCACGTTTGCGGCGGGCGCGCCCGGCGATCGCATGAAAGGCGCCGTCGAGGCGCTCTTTTCCGATGTTTTTGCGGTGCGCGCACAGACGATCGCCTCGCCCGTGTTGCGCAGCCTCGTCTGCGGCGGCCTTTTGCCGGGGCTGGGGAGCGTGCTCGGTTTTTTGCCGCAGCTCATGCTGTTGTTTTTGTGCCTCGCCCTGCTCGAAGAGAGCGGGCTGCTGTCCCGCCTCGCCTATCTGACGGATGGCGCGCTTTCCCGCGTGGGACTGAGCGGCAGGGCGGTCTTTCCGCTCGTGATGGGGTTCGGCTGCACCGCGGTCGCCGTGCTCTCCGCACGGGCGCTGGACGGACGCAGCACGCAGCGTCGCACGATCGTATGCCTGCCGTATCTTCCGTGCAGCGCAAAACTGCCCGTATTTTTAACGCTCTCCGCCTCCTTTTTCCGGGACCCGTTTTGGGGCGTGTGCCTTTTGTATGCGCTCGGCGTGGCGCTGGCGGCGTTCGCGGCGTGGCTCACGGGCGGGCGCAGGCAGCCGTTTTTGCTCGAACTTGCGCCGCTGCAATGCCCG
>CALVPW010000095.1 GCA_944354085.1 uncultured Clostridia bacterium
CCGCCAATTTTATCAACTCCAAGATCTCGATCTGCGTACATTCGTCGCAAACTTGCCTGCACCAGTCCCAATGCTCTTTCGGGGTCATTTGCAGCCATTCCTGCCAATCGCGCATCGTATCGAAATAACATAGCCCGGGCTGCTTCCAACGGGAAAGTTTCTCCCGCGGAAATACATCGTGGTAGTTTTCGCCGCAAGCGATCATATCGTAACGTTCAGCCAACATTTTGACCATTGTGGATTTGCCCGCATAGCTGTGCCCGTTTATAAAGTAGACGTTTTACAGGTAATGTTTTACCAGGTTGTCGCTCAATTGTATGTTCATATGTTTCTCCCGTTCAAAGGCGGTGTATCTTTTATTTTTTCTGCGTTTACCGTCTGTCCCCGCGCGCAAGGCGCCCCGCAGGCGGTGGGAGTTCAGACCTTCCTTAAAGCGGGCGCTCGGATTTGGGACGCGCCGCGCGGCGGCACTTTTTTAAGATCGCCGCAAAGACGAGCGCAATGCCCGCAACGAGGGTGATCATCACCAAGATCCACCAGAACGTACCCATAAAGTACGCCCCGCCGCCGCCAAACCCGAACGCGCCGACGGGAGAATCCCAATTGAGAAAGAAATACGGATAATTGAGCCCGTTGCCGAAATCCCAGCCGAGCACATAGCCGACGCAAGCAAATCCCAAATAATAGACGGGCGGGATGAGCGAATACAGCGCGACGGTGCAGCGCGGCGCGGGCGGCGCGGCGACGAACAGATCTGCGATGGCGCAGACGGGCACGACGACGTGCGTGAGCACGTTCGCCGCCGAGCGGAAAGCGCCCGTCATCGTGGGCGCGAGCACCGCGCAGAACACGGCGCCCGTCAGCGTGATGGACACGGTGAACACAAACTTGATCTGCCAGAGCGCATACGGGATCGCCCGCGTGCGCGGGCGCAGGAGCGCCACGCTCTGCCACACGGCGAACACCGCCGCCACGAGCGCGATCCAAAGATTGGATTGGACGGTGAAATACAAAAATCCCTGCGCGCCGAGCGCCGCCGTGAGCGCAACGCCGACCGCGGCGGCTGCAACAACGACGCATTCCAGCCCGATGGAGAAGAGTTTTCCGATCATACCTTTATCCTTGGCGATACTTTTTATAATGGGATTGTATCATAAAGACCCGCGCCATGGCAAGCAAAAACGGCTGCCGCAGCAGCCGTCTTGATCGGTCATGCCCTGTTCGCAGGGATATCGGGAATGGTCGCAAACCCCTTTTGAAGATCTTCTTCCGTGGGGATATAGTCGGACATGGCGCCGTCGTTATACTGCTTGTACGCCGTCATATCGAAGTACCCCGTGCCCGTCAGCCCAAAGAGGATGACCTTCTTTTTGCCCTCCTCCTTGCATTTGAGCGCCTCGTCGATGGCGGCGCGGATGGCGTGCGAGCTCTCGGGCGCGGGCAGGATGCCCTCGCACTTGGCGAACATGACGGCGGCGTCGAACACCTTCTTTTGCTCCACCGCCACGGCGCGCAGATATCCGTCGTGATACAGCTGCGAAATGACGGGGCTCATGCCGTGATAGCGCAGCCCGCCCGCATGGTTGGGCGAGGGCATGAAGCCGCAGCCCAGCGTGTACATTTTGGCGAGCGGCGTGATCTTTGCCGAATCGCAGAAATCGTACGCGTATTTGCCGCGCGTGACAGACGGGCAGCTCGCGGGCTCGACGCCGATAAATTCGATCTCGTTCTTACCCTGCAATTTATCGCCCATGAAGGGCGCGATGAGCCCGCCGAAATTGGAACCGCCGCCCATGCAGCCGATGACGATATCGGGCGTGATGCCGTATTTATCGAGCGCCGCCTTGCTCTCCAACCCGATGACGGACTGGTGCAGCAGCACGTGGTCGAGCACGGAACCGAGCACATAGCGGCAATTCGGCGTTGCGACCGCCTTTTCCACCGCCTCGGAGATGGCGCAGCCGAGCGAACCGCCCGTTCCCGGGAACGCCTTTAAGATCTTCCTGCCCGCCGCCGTCGTATCCGAAGGGGACGGGATGACGTTCGCGCCGTACGTACGGATGACTTCGCGGCGGAAGGGTTTTTGCTCGGCGGAGACTTTGACCATGTACACGTCGAGCTTGAGCCCGTAAAACGCCGCCGCCATCGCGAGCGCCGTCCCCCACTGCCCCGCGCCCGTCTCTGTCGTGATGGACGTGAGCCCCTGCTGCTTGGCGTAATACGCCTGCGCCGCCGCCGAATTGAGCTTGTGCGAGCCCGACGTATTGTTGCCCTCGAACTTATAATAGATCTCCGCGGGCGTATCGAGCAGCTTTTCCAGATAATACGCGCGCACCAAGGGCGACGGGCGGAACATGCGGTAAAAATCGCGGATGCCCTGCGGGATCTCGATGCGCTCGTCTGTTTCGTTGAGCTCCTGATCGATACACGCGTCGCAAAAGACGGGCTGCAGATCGGCTTTGGTGCAGGGTTTTCCCGTTGCGGGGTTCAAAAAGGGCGGATGCTCCGTCTTCATATGCGCTTTTACGTTGTACCACGCCTTAGGCATCTCCTCTTCCGTCAGATAGATCTTGTAAGGGATCTCGTGTGCCATGGTCGTTACCTCCTGAAAAAATTATGACAAAAAAGAACGGAGCGTATCCGCTTGGGACGAATCGCTCCGTGTTGCCACCCAATTTTACAGCCGAAAGGCCGCCTCTTGTAAGCACTGACATGCTCTCTTCCTGTAACGGGAAAGCCCCGTCGGACGCTACTCAAAACTGTTCGCGCCCGCCCTCGGTGATCCATTCGCGCACCGCGGACCGCGCCCATCCCACCATCGGGCGCTCTCTGTGCATCCGTTCGGAGTGCGTTACTCCTTCACCTCATCGGTTTTTATCATTTTACGATAAGCCACGGGAAATGTCAAGAGGGTTTTTCAAATTTATCTATAAGAATTTCAAATAGCCCGTATCAGCCAAATGCATACCTCCCCCTTGCGCGCCGCCCGCGCATGTGCTATAATCCCGGTATGAGAGCTGTTTTGAAAAAGTTTTGGGATGCGATCGGGCTCGGGGGCGAAGCGCTTGCGGCAGCCGAACGGACGCTTGCGGCGCACC
The DNA here is from genome assembly GCA_944354085.1 of uncultured Clostridia bacterium. Lineage (GTDB taxonomy): Bacteria > Bacillota > Clostridia > Christensenellales > Borkfalkiaceae > Gallimonas. The sequence continues at coordinate 3,099 of CALVPW010000095.1, forward strand.
CCTTTTTGACGGAACTTCCGCCCTGCAATGCCGAACATTACGACTACGAAGGCGCGTACCGCGCCGCTGCGGCGGCGGTGGGCGAGGACAAAGACGGCGTAAAGATGTTCGTGTATATGAGCGCCTGCGCCGCGCGCCTTTTTGATACGTACCGCGAACGCGGCATCGGAGAAGACGTCTTTTACGCCACGATGCGCTTTTTGTCCCGCTTTTTTGCGAG
>CALVPW010000096.1 GCA_944354085.1 uncultured Clostridia bacterium
TTCAAGGAGTACCCTATGACAAAACGCATCTTACCCGCCTATCCCTTGTGGCTCGTGGATCCGCTCTTTTCGGTGTGGTCCAAAACAGACGCGCTGAATGCGGGCGACACCGTCTTTTGGACGGGGCTCGAAAAGCGCGCCTACGGGCTCGTGCGGTGGAACGGACGAACATACAGCTTTATGGGCAGACGCGACGGCGCCATCCCCCTCGAACAGACGGAATGCAGCGTCTCGGCTTTTTCCACCGACTACGCCTTCCGCGGCGACGGATTTGCCCTGAAAGTGCGCTTCGTCTCACCGCTCCTTCCCGACGATCTTGATATCCTCTCCTGCCCCGTCTGTTATACGGAATACGAGGTGACGGAAGGGGAACTTCCCGAAGATTTCTCCGTGGCGCTCGTTTTGGACGAGGAGTTCTGCTACAACGGCGAGCGCGCGTGGGTCGTGGGCGGCGTCATCCCGCAGAAGGGATACGAGGCTGCCTATTTCACCCGCGGCCGCAACCTGTTGTGTTCGGATACGAGCGACATGTGCTCGCCCGAGTGGGGAGATATCTACCTTGCCGCCAAAGAGGCGTGGTTCGTGACCGAAGCGGGCGTTCATCTCTATGTGGAGGAGGGCAAGCGCGAATACCTCAAAAAGGACTGCGAACGCTGCTATCTGCTCGCCGCCGATACCGCCCGCAAGGGGTATTTCATGACGGCGTACGACGAGAAGCTCGCCGTCTTCTACTTCGGGGAATGGCTCAAAGGATATTTCTTCCGCGGCGGAAAGAATATTTTGGACGCGCTCAACTTCTCATACGCGCGTCACGACGAGATCCTTGCAAAGTGCGCCGCCTTTGACGACCGCCTCAAAGCCGACTGCGCAAAGGTGGGAAAGGACTACTATCTTCTCGCGTGCGCGTCTCTCCGTCAGAGCGTGGCTGCGCACAAGCTCGTCGAAAACGCAAAAGGGGAGCTGTTGTTCCTCTCCAAGGAGAACAATTCCAACGGCTGCATCGGCACGGTGGACGTCTCCTATCCTTCCGTCCCGCTCTATCTGCTCTACAATCCCGAACTCGTCAACGCGATGATGCGCGGGATCTTCGACTTTGCCAAGATGCCCGTGTGGAACTTCGACTTTGCGCCGCACGATCTGGGCACATATCCGTGGTGCGCTGGGCAGGTGTACGGCGTGGCGAACAGGGAGGATAAATATTGCTGCGGGATGCACGCCACATGGGCTTCGCCGCGCACCAATCAGATGCTGTATATCCGTCCCGCCGAGAGCAGCGTATACGACAAAAATTGTCAGATGCCCGTCGAGGAGTGCGGCAACATGCTCGTGATGACGGCGGCTGCCATCCGCGCGGGCGCGGACGTATCGCTCGCCAAAAAGAACTTCCCGCTCTTAAAGCAATGGGTGAAGTACCTCGAAAAATTCGGGCTCTCTCCCGAAAATCAACTCTGCACCGACGATTTCGCGGGGCACCTTGCGGGGAACGTCAACCTCTCCTTAAAGGCGCTCGCGGGGCTCGAGGGCTTCTCCGTCATCTGCCGCGCCCTGCAAAAGAACGCGCTTGCGGATACATACGAGCAAAAAGCCAAAACATTCGCCGAAACGTTGAAAAAGAAGGTGGGGGAGGGCGTCATGCCGCTCGCTTACGGGCAGAAGGATACCTTCTCCGTCAAATATAACATCCTCTTCGATAAACTCTTCGGGTTCGATCTCATCGGCAGCGAGATCTGCGAACGGGAGACGGCGTACTATATCCAAAAGGCAAACCGCTTCGGCGTGCCGCTCGACACGCGCGAGACGTACACCAAAGCCGATTGGATCTTGTGGGCGGCGGCGCTCACCGACGACGGCGCAAAATGCGAGGCGCTCTACGCGCCCGTCGTGCGCTATCTTGCCCAAACGCCTTCGCGCGTTCCCTTCGGCGATTGGTACTATTCCGTCCGCGGCGAGATCGCGCACTTCATCAACCGTTCGGTGGTGGGCGGATGCTTTGCCCCTCTTTTGAAACTCAGCGGCAAAATGCGCGCAAAATAAGGAGACTACGATGAAAAGACTTACGGTAAAAGACCTTTCTGCGGCGGAAAAGCTCCGCCTCATTTGCAGCGACGGCTTTTGGCACACGCCCGATCTTGGCGGAAAGCTGCCCCGCGTCGCCGTTTCGGACGGGCCCGTCGGGCTGCGCAAGGAAAATCGTTATGAGGACGGCAAAGTGGAGATCGTGCCCGCCGTCTCCTATCCCGCCGTGCAGAGCCTTGCCAACACGTGGAGCACGGAGTGCGCCCGCCTCATGGGCGAGGCGCTCGCCGACGACTGCATCGAAAACGACGTGGACATCCTGCTCGCGCCCGGCGTGAACATCAAACGCGACCCGCTGAACGGACGCAATTTCGAGTATTTTTCGGAAGACCCGTACCTTGCGGGCACGCTCGCAAAGGCGTATATCGAGGGTTTGCAGAGCCGCAGCGTGGGGGCTTGCCTCAAACACTACTACGCGAACAATCTGGAATACAACCGTTTGGAGCAGTCGAGCGAGGTGGACG
>CALVPW010000097.1 GCA_944354085.1 uncultured Clostridia bacterium
GCCCGTCCGTACGGGTGACGCGCACCTTGCGCAGCTCGTCCCGATCGATGATCCTTTCTTCCATGCTCACTCCTTTTCTTCTTCCGAAGAATACGTTTTCGTCAAAATGGTACGCCATCCCCGCAGGCGCGCCTGCGCCGAACGCGCCTGCGCCTCCGAGGGAAACACCGCATAGCACGCGCTGCCCGAGCCCGTCATGCCCGCGCCGCACGGCGAAAGGGCGGAAAGCGCCCTTAAAGCGTCTGCGATCTCGCCGTTAAGGGTGCACGCCGCCTCGGTGAGATGATTGCCGAACACCCCCTCTTTGCCCGTCCGAATGGCTTCCAGCGCCCGTTCGGTGAGGGGGGGATACGTCTTGCCGAGCGCATCGAATGCCGCAAAGCACTTGGGCGTCGAAACGCCCCGCCGCGGACATGCTATGAGGAAAAACTGTTCGGGCGCGCCCGCAAGCGGGGTCACGCGGTCGCCCCGCCCCTGTATGCGGGCAAAGCCGCCCGTCAGAAGGTACCCCGTGTCGCTGCCGAGCCCGTCGGCGATGCGTTTTACGGCACCCATGTCCGTGACCGCGTACAGCGCGGAGAGCGCCCTTAAAACGCCCGCGGCGTCCGCCGACGATCCGCCCAGCCCCCCGCCGATGGGGATATGCTTTTGGATGACGATATCCGCGCCCGCCGTCCCGAACGCCGCACAGAACCGCTCCGCCGCCAACTGCGCGTTGTTGTACTGCGGCAGGATGCGCTCGCTCCCCATGCCGTGCATGCGGATACAGACGGCACCGTCCCGCCGCGGACGCGCTTTGATGCGGTCGGCGAGGGCGACGGTCGTCACCAACGAATCGAGAAGATGATATCCGCCCTCCGTACCGACGACGTCGAGCGTGAGATTGATCTTTGCGTGCGCGCGCACCCTGACGGTATCCATAACAAATATTTTACCATATTTGCCGATACAATGCAAGGTTTCTTAAAAAATTTTCACACGGAACGGGCTGCCCGCAGGCAGCCCGCTTTCTCAGGATATCGTCTTTTTCCGATAGATGATCACCCTCTGTCCTTCCTTGATGGGGAATTCGATCCCGGGATTGCTCGCCGTGACCTCCTCGGGCGATTTGTTGAGCCGTTTGGAGAGCTCCCACAGCCCGTCGCCCGCGCGCGGCACGTATACGCTGACGGCGCTGTCCCGCTCGGCGAGCGGCGCGCCCTCCTCGGCAGAGGTGACGAACTTTGCGGCAAAGACGGCGCGTTCGGTGACGGCGCATTTTAAGGTGACTTCGGCATCGATCGTCCCCTCTTCCTTCTGCCGCGCGCTCATGCCGCAGGCGAGCACCTCGACGGCGGCGTCCCGCGCCTGCACCGCCACGGAAAAGGGCAGGCTCATCTCGATGCCGCGGCGGCTCCCGTCCGCTCCGCGCACCAAAAGCGTGGCGAGCGCGACCCCTTCGGCGCGCGCGCCGTCTGCGTCAGGCTGAAGGTTCGCCTCCGCCCGCACCAGCGTGACGGCTTCCAGCGTATCCGAAAAATCAACGGGCGAAGAGAGCGCCGCCCTGCCCGTGACGCGTTCCGTGAACTGCGTCCGCTCCCCCACGCCCGACGAGGAGAGCGTGCGGCAGGCGAGCGTGACGGCATGGTCGCGGGAAAAGGCGTCCGTCACGCCGTCGATCGCCGTCTCCTCGTACAGGCACACGTCGGCGTGCAGCGAGAGCGTGACGGTGAGCGGACATTTGCCGCGTTCCTCGTCCGCGTCCGCCCGAAGCTGCGCTTCGCGCACGGTGACGGCTACTTCGGCGCGGCAGCCCGCCGCCTCGGACGGGATCTCGATACGGAAGGGCACAAGCCGTTCAAAGGAGACGAGGGAATCCCCGCCCGCCGCCAGAACGCCCACGAGCACTTCGCCCTCGATACGGACGCCGTCCGTCCCGCAGGCGACGCCCGTGACGTGCACCGTTTCGGCATGCTGCAGGATATCGCCGACGGGGCCCGCCTCAAAATCATCCTCCGTCTCGGCGTCGCCGCTCACGAGATGCGCGGTGAGCACGCGCACGGGCTCGCGGCGGAGCACGAGATCGCCGCCCGCAAGATATTCAAAACTTTGTTCGCCGAAGAGCGCGATATCCGCCCCCAAAAGCGCCGTCACATACGTGCTGGCGCCCTCGCGGCGGACGGAAATATTTTCGGCTGAGAGCTTCACCTGCGCCGCCGCGGCGGGGAACACGCGCTCGTCTTTGGCGACGGCGGTAAATTCCACCCCCTTTTCCGCGCGGCAGACGCGGCGGTCCGCGTCCTCGTACACGATGGAAAAATGCACCCTTCCGTAATAGCGCACCTCGCCGTTGCCAGCCTCCGCGCCCGAAAGGCGGGGGCATGCGTGCACGGAAAGCGCCGTTTCCACCTCGGGAAAGCGGCATTCCACCGCCGTCTGCGCGTTCGTTTCGAAAAGTTTCCCGTACCCGCGGAAAGTCTCCGTCTGCGTTTTCATGTCCTTACTCCTTAAGATCCGAATGCTTTTACCGTATCGTATGCGCGGCGCGCGGACGATATGCGCGGAGGAAGGCGTCGAACGGGGTATAAAATTGCGGAAAACGGGCGATCATGGGAACATGATCAGGCAAAACGGCGATATCGCGGAAGTCAAACGGCGCATCCGCGCCTATTTTTGCAAGCACGTCGACGTGACGGTGCGCCTCGGACGGAACAAGTCGATGCGCTTCGGCGGGCGGGTGACGGGCGTGTATCCCGCTCTGTTCACCGTCCGCCCCGACGACGAGGCGTTTTTGGGCAAGACCTCCTACTCGTACGCCGAGGTGCTGTGCGGGAGCATCGCGCTGCAGCTCACGCCCGCCGCGCGGGAAAAACCGTCCCGCGCATGAAAAAAGCCCGTCGGTCCTGCCGACGGGCTTTTCATGCGTGCATCAATACACGCTGACTTGCTTTTTGTCCCTGCCCTTGCGCTCGTAGCGAACGACGCCGTCCTTGAGGGCGAAGAGCGTATCGTCTCCGCCGATGCCGACGTTGTTGCCGGGGTGGATCTTCGTGCCTCTCTGGCGGACGAGGATGCTGCCTGCCAGCACGCTCTGCCCGTCCTGACGCTTCACGCCGAGGCGCTTTGCCTCGCTGTCGCGGCCGTTGTGCGAAGAACCCGTACCCTTTTTATGCGCGAATAAGCTGATGAAAAACATATTCGTTATCTCCTTATTGCGAATTGATTGCGGGGGATCCCCCCTTGGTTGCGTCAGAGCGAGATCTTCTCGATCTTGACTGCGGTGAACGGCTGACGGTGACCCTGCTTTTTGCGCTCGTTCTTCTTGGGCTTATACTTGAAGACGATGATCTTCTTGTACTTGTCCTGCGCTTCGACCTTGGCAGTCACTTTCGCGTTCTCGACGTCCTTGCCGACTTTGACGGCGCCGCCGTCCGACACCATGACGACGTTGAAAGAAACTTCTGCGCCGACTTCCGCCGCGAGCTTCTCCACCTTGAGAACGTCACCTTCGGAAACCTTGTACTGCTTTCCGCCGTTTTCGATGATCGCGTACATATTCTTAACCTCCTCTTCCCAGTCTCGCAAGTTGCGTAGGCGGCCCGTATCGCATGACCCTTTGCTGCCCGTCCTTAGCGGCTCAGAGTGTATTATATGGGATATGCGGCGGAAAGTCAAGCGCTTTTTGCGGCGAATGCGCATTTTTCTTACGAAAAGATCACATCCTGTTTGCAGGATGCGATCCAAGGAGGCGAAAGGATGCAATTGAAAAAAAGCGAAGAGATCTTGGCGGAAGTACACCGCAACTGCGCGCTCGCGCTGCAATCGATCGGCAATATCCTGCCCGAGGCGGAGGACGCCGCCGTCAAAGAAGAGCTCCTCGCCCAGCACGAACAGTACGAAAAACTCAGCGGGAAGGCGGCGATGCTCGCCCAAGACAAGCGCATCACGCTCAAAGACCCGAGCCCCATCAAAAAAGCCATGATGTGGGGGAGCATCAAGATGAACACGCTTGCAGACAACTCCCGCGCGCATATCGCCGAAATGATGGTGCAGGGCACGGTGATGGGCATCACGGCGCTCAAAAGCACGCTCGCCGAAGCCTGCAAGGACTGCGCGGACGAGGAGATCTTGTCGCTCGCCCGCGAACTTTTGACGGCGGAAGAATGTTTTGAACGCAAATGGAAAAAGCTCATTGCCTGAGCGCGCCTTCGGCAAAAATTAACGCCTGCAACGGGAACAGCACGGGGCGCGCCGCTTTGCACTGCAAAGCGGCGCGCCCCGACGTCTTTTGAACATGCAGTCTTCGCGGCGGCTCAGTAGAGGATCTGCGCGTCGTCGGGCAGCGTGAGGACGGGCGCGTTGTCGCCGCGGACGGCGTATTTTTCCTCGTTCCAATCCGCATGCGGGACGAGGTAGACGCGCTTGCCCTTCCAGACGGAAGAAAGCTCCTCGGAAAACATGCGGGCGGAGAGGATGCTTTTTACGAGATCGCGGGCGCAATCGACGATCGCGGCGTGATAGCCGTCGGCAAACAGGGCGCTGATATCGCCGCGCAGGCGGAGCGCCATGTACATATCCGAGAGCACGTATCCCTGCCGCGTACAATGCGGGCACGGCTTGAAGAAGAACTCCGTCGTCTCCGCGCCCGTGCGTTTGCGCGTGAAGAGGGTGACGCACACGTCCCCCATGGGAAGGACGCGGCATTTGGCGCGGTCGGAAGAGAGCGCCTCCGCGAGCGCCTCGTTGACGGCGAGACGGTGCGCCTCGTCCGTCATATCGATAAAATCGACGGCAACGATGCCGCCCACGTTGCGCAGCCGCACTTGACGGGCGATCTCGCGCGCGGCGACGAGGTTTGCCTCCAACACCGTGCTCTCGAGGTCGTTTCCCCCCACGAATTTGCCCGTGTTCACGTCGATGACCGTCATCGCTTCCGCCTTGTCGATGACAAGGTATCCGCCGTTTTCCAGCGGGACGGTGCGCGAGAGCAGCGTACGGAGCTGCTCGGAGAGCGAGAAGGCGCGGAACATGTCCGCCTTCCCCTCGTACAGTTCGACTTTGCGCTCGCCGAGGTCGGAACGCAGACGGGCGAGCGAGAGCACTTTTTCGTACAGCGCGCGGTCGTTGACATAGATGCGGGTGACGCCGCCGCCCAAGCTGTCGCGCATCACCTTAAACGGGAGATCGCACTCGCGGTAGACCACGTCGCCCACCGCGGCGGACGCTGCCGCCGCCTGCACCGACCGCCAGACGCGCTTCAAATATTCCGATTCGATCTTCAGATGGCGTTTCCCCGCGCCTTCCGCCGCCGTACGGATGATGAACCCGTCCCCGCCGCCGCGCAGCTTTTCGGCCTCCTTTAGAAGCGCCGCGCGCGCATCTTCCGCGACGATCTTGCGGGAGATCCCCAAAAAGTCTGTTTGGGGAAGGTATATGAGGTTTTTCCCAACAAAGGAAAGGTCGCACGTGACCTTGGCGCCCTTGCTGCCGCGCGGCGGTTTGACGATCTGCACCAAGATCTCGTCGCCCTCTTTTAAGGAGATCGCCTCGGCGGCGTTGCCTTCGCCGTCGTACGTGGAAAAGCGCGAAGCGCCCTCGGCGAGCGGCAGGTAGCAGTTGCGTTCCAGCCCGCAGGAGATGAATGCCGCCTGCATGCCGGGGACCACGTTGCACACCCGCCCTTTATAGATGTTTCCCGTCAGATCGTGCGCGCCCTGTTCCTCGAACGCCGCCTCCACGATCTTCCCGTCTTCCGCATACACGGCGATCTGCGCGCCGCAGAAGCGGTCGAAAAACCATTCCTTCCTCATTACAAAATCACCTTTCAAGAACCCAAAGGGGAAATTTTGCACATAGCAGGGAATATTTTAGCACATTTCTCGGGATTTTTCAAGTTATTTTAAAATTTTGGGAGACATTCGGCGAGCGGGCGCATGTAATCGCCCGCCCGACAGGCGGAGAGGAACTCCTCCTCGCTCAATTCCCCCGCATATTCGCCGTTGAGATAGAGCACGAGCACGAGATATTTTTCGTCCGATAAAAAGCGCAGCGCGCTTTGCAGGGGACGGCTGCCGTCGATGACGACGCGGCGCTCCTCCGCCCCGCGCCTGAGCCGCTTTTCCCGCGGGGGCGGGAGCCTTGCATACCGCGCGCCGCCGAACGCCCCCGCCGCCAGCAAGACGGAAAAGACGAGCGCCGAAAAGGCGGGCGTCCCCGCCGTGCACGTAAAGACGAACCAGCCGAGCACGAGGAGCGCCAGCGCGAACGTGACGGCGCGGCACACGCGGCGGGCGAACGTCTCCCCGAAGCGGGAAAGGCACAGGTGCAGCATGCGCCCGCCGTCCAACGGATAGGCGGGCAGAAGATTGACGAGAAACAGGGAGAGCGAAACATACGCCGCCGTATCGGTATAGGCGTACGTCTCGGGCCAAAGCCACCAAAGCGCCGCAAACAAGAGCGCCGTGCAGGCGTTGGCGAGCGGTCCCGCCGCCAGCACGGCAAGCTCCTGCCGCTTGCCGATGCCTGCGATATCCCCCGCGATGACGGCGCCGTACGGCATGAGGATGAGCGTATCGAGGGTAAAGCCGTACCGCCGCGCGGCAAAGGCGTGGGCGCACTCGTGTTCGACGGCGGCGACGACGGCGGCAAGAAAGAGCATGAGATCGCCCGTGAACACGCAGACGAGCCCCGCCAGCAAAAAGAGCGGATGGACGCGGAACTTAACTCCAGGCAAGACCGTCCTCGCTCACCGTATAGCAATCGAGCGGCACGCCTTCGTCGTAAAAAGTGATCCGCACTTCGCGTTCGCCGTCCGAATAGGCGAGCGGCACGTTGGAGCGCACCGTCTCCCCCTCCGTCACGTATACGGTGGCGAGCCCGCCGATGACGGTGGAAAAACTGTCCGAATGCCTGAGTTCGAGCGTATAGCCGTTCGCCGCGTCCCCTTGGACGGAAGCGACTTCCCCCGCGCAGGGCGCGTACACCGAGCAGGGCGCGGTAAAGCTCATCACGCCCGTATCCGAGACGGCGATCTCCACGTCGGTATATTCGTTGACGACGGGCGAGAGCGCAAAATCCGCATACGTCCGCGTGTCGGCGGTATCCGCCGTCCCTTGGAACAGATCGCGCACGAAGGTATTGATGGCGCTGTCCGTCATAAAGATATTCGTGAGGAAGATGGTCGCGCACAGCGCGCACACGGCGACGAATTCGCCGAGCAGCAGGCGCTTTGCGAGCTTTGCCCGCGGCGACGGCGCCGCCTCTCGCGCGACGGGCGTGCTCTCCGCGTATGCGGGATCTTTTTCCACGCGGTCGTTCACCGTCTCGACGACGCGTTCCGAAAGGTCTTCGCCGCGCTTTTTCTTTTCGCGGCGGTTGACGGTGACCGTCTCCACCGGGATCTCCAACATTTCGGCATAATTGAGTTCTTCGTTCATAACGACACCTCTGGAAAGATTGCCCTTAGCGCCCTTTCGCGTCGGGCTACCTTATGATATGCGCCCCGCCGCCCGTTTAGAAGAAAAAGATCGCGTCGAAACGCGTCGGATCGGCGCGTCTTTTGCGCGCCGACGAAAAAATTTCCCCGCGGTCGGCATAAGCATGCAAAAGCGCGCGCCTGCCGCCGCAGACGCGCGCTTTTTGGCTCGTTCACGGGACCTTCCGCGGTCCTCAAACAAGCTGTAAATACTTTTCCGCGACGATCTTTGCCGCCGCCGCCGTCTCCTCGCACGTGGTCGCCATCCCGAACGAGAAGCGCACGCCCGCGAGCGCCTCCTCGCGCGTGCGCCCCATCGCCGTCAGCACGTGCGACGGCTGCGCGCTGTGCGAAGAACACGCCGCCCCGCCCGAACAGGCGACGCCCGCCAAATCGAGCACGTTCAAAAACGCCGCGCTCCCGCCCGAAAACGTCATGTGCGAGATGTTGGGCGCGCGCCGCGCGCCGTCGACGCGCACCTTGTTCCCGAGCGCCGACAGAACGCTCTGCTCGAACATATCGCGCAGGGACGAAGTATGGCGGACGAACGCCGCGCGCTCCGCCTGCGCCAACGAGAGCGCCCGCGCGAACGCGGCAGCACCCGCCACGTTGGAAGTCCCGCCGCGCATCCCGCGTTCCTGCTCCCCGCCCGCAATGAGCGGCGCGAGCGGAACGCCTTTTTTGACGACGAGCGCCCCCACGCCCTTGGGCCCGCCCACTTTGTGCGCCGAGAGCGCAAGAAGATCGCAGTGCGCCGCGATCGCTTTCAGATCGCAGGAAGCCGCCGCCTGCACGCAATCGGAAAAAAAGTACGCCCCTGCGGCATGGGCTGCTTCGGCGAGCTCTTCCACGGGCTGCACGCAGCCCGTTTCGTTGTTCACCGCCATCACCGCGACCGCGGACACGCCCCCCGCTTTTTGCAGCGCGGCGCGGACATGGTCGCCCGATACGACGCCGTCCTCCCCCACGCCGCAGAGATACGCGCCCGCCGCGGGCGTGAGGAGCGCCGTGTGCTCGACGGGCGATACGACGAGCCTGCCGCGCGCCGAGAGCGCGCGCACCGCCCAATTATCCGCCTCCGTCCCGCCCGAGGTGAAATATACCTCCTGCGGGCGCACGCCGAGCACGGCGGCGATCTCGTCGCGGGCGGCTTGCAGCGCCGCCGCAGCCCGCCGCCCGCACGCGTGCAGGGAATCGGCGTTGCCGAAGTTTTCCGTCAGATACGGCATCATCGCAGCGAGCGCCTCTTTGCGCAGCGGGCTCGTTGCGGCATAATCGAGATAGATCATTTGATGAGTTCCTTTACGATGTGTTCCGCCATCATGATCCCCATCACGGGAGGCACGAAGGGCGCCGAGGCGACCGTCTCCCCCGCGGGGCGGGGCGGCTCGTCCGACCAGCAGACGGGCAGGTGTTCCACCCCCCGTTTTTTGAGTTCCCGCCGCATGATGCGCGCGAGCGGACAGACGGACGTTGCGGCAAGATCGCCCATGCGCAGCCGCCCGCTCTCCAGCTTATTGCCCGCCCCCATGGCGGAGACGATCCGAACGCCCGCCGCCTTTGCCGCCGCGACGAGGTGCACCTTGGCGGAGATATTGTCGATACAATCCGCGATATAGTCGTACCCCGCGAGCGGCAGGGCGTCTGCCGTTTCGGGCAAATAAAAGAGGACGCGCGGCTCTGCGGCGCAGGCGGGCGAGATATCTTTGACGCGCGCCGCCATCACCTCCGCCTTCGGCATGCCGCAGGTGGAGGCGAGCGCCACGAGCTGACGGTTTTGATTGCTCTCTTCGACCACGTCCTTATCGACGAGGGTGAGCGCCCCCACGCCCGCGCGGGCGAGCGCTTCGGCGCACCAGCTCCCCACGCCGCCCAGCCCGAACACGGCGACGCGCGCTTTTTGCAGTTTTTGTACGCCCGCCTCCCCCAACAGGAGGGCGGTACGCGAATAAAACGCTTGCATACCCCCATTATACCGCACGCAATAAAAATTGTCAACGCGCGCCGCAAAGATGAAATTTTCTCCGCGCCCCCAAAAACCCCCGCGAGACTGTTGACACGCGCTTTTTCTTTTTGATAAAATAAAGTGAACAAACTGCGGGGAACATGCATAAAAGCTATGAAAAAACAAAAAAAGCGCAAACATATATGGGTGAAAAAACGGCATGCCGTCGTGTTCGAAGTGCTGCGTTTTATCCTTACGCCCATCCTCACGCTCAAATACCGCTACCGCGGCGAGCCCTCGCACCTGAAAAAGGGCGCGTACATCATCCTGAACAACCATCAGGCGACGATGGATCCCTTTTTTGTGGCGGCGTCCTTCCGCTTCCCCCTCTACTTTGTGGCGACGGACGATCTGTTCAACCTGAAAGTTTCGCCGCTCATCCGCTGGCTCGTCAATCCCATCCCAAAAAGCAAGTCGATGGCGGACATGGCTGCCGTAAAAAACATCCTGCGCGTGCTCAAAGAGGGCGGCGCGGTGAGCATCGCGCCCGAAGGCAACCGCACGCTGAGCGGAAGACAGTGGGAGATGACGGACGCCATCGCAAAGCTCGTAAAGATCTCCCGCGTGCCGCTCGTTTTGTATACTTTGAAGGGCGGATACGGCGTCGATCCCCGTTGGGGCGGCAAGCCGCGCAAAGGGAGCTATTACCGCGGGTGCGTCAAGCGCATCATCCGCCCCGAAGAATACGCGAAGATGACGGACGAAGAGCTCTTCCGCATCATTTGCAGCGAACTCGACGTGGACGACACGGCGCTCGGCGCTACATATAAAAGCAAACGGCGCGCCGAATACATAGAACGCGCGCTGTATATGTGCCCCGTGTGCGGCGCGGTGGGGCGCCTCCGCTCGGCGGGCGCGCACTTTGCGTGCGAAACGTGCGGCACCCGCGCGGAGTATACCGAACGGCTGACCATCGCGCCCCCGTTCGGCGGATACGAGACGATCTTCGATTGGTACGAATGGGAGCGAAAGGAGATCGTCTGCCGCGTGCTCGAAGGCGAATGTATCCAAGACGAGGGCATCTGCTTTTGCGAGAGCGTCAAGCTCAAACGCAAGGTGCCGCTCGACGGCGACCGCGTGAAGATGGACAAGGACGCGCTGTATGTCGCGGGCGAAAAGGGCGAAACGCGCTATCCGCTCGACGAGATCGACGCCGTGACCGCGGTCGGCAAAAAGAAATTCAACTTTTACCACGGCGGCAAGACCTTACAGGTGAAGGGCGACGAACGCTTTTGTTCTGTAAAATACGTCCACGTATTCGAAGGCGTGAAGCGCGCCCGCGAACAGGAAACGCAAAACAAGGAGTTGTGATATGAGTTTTTCGGAGCTGAGCGTA